>NZ_JAIKTU010000018.1:0-62826 GCF_019753795.1 Clostridium sardiniense
TTGGTGAACCTCTAAATAACAAGTGAATATTATCTTTATCGTGATTCCATTCTTCTAAAATTACATTGTACTTAGGCGAAATATATTCAAATATTTCTTTTAGTCTGTTTGAAATATCTTCATCAATCACTTGTCTACGATATTTTATAATCAATACTAAATGATATGATAATTTGAATACTGAATGATTATTAGTATCTAAATCCACTTATAACACTCATTTCTAATATTTACTACTTATTGGCTAACGTCAAGTGTATTCTCCCACGTATAGAAGATAGGAGAACTCCGCATAATTAGTTAAAATAATGTATATTTAATAAAAGAGAAATTAAACTTTAAATTTAATTTCTCTTTATTTTCCCAATATTTATTTTCATTTAGAATATTATAAAATTTAACAGTATTTTTTAATTTTTATATATTTAAATTCTTATATAATTCATTAACATCATCTTGTTGTATTCCTAAATATCTTTTAGTAATAGATAAATTACTATGATTAAGTGTTTCCATTATTAACGCTGGATTAAATCCCTTTTTCCAAGCGAAATATCCCCATGTTTTTCTAAGTGAATGGGTTCCTATATTTTCACTTACTCCTACTGATATTGCTGCATCTTTTAAAATATTAAATGCTTGTTGTCTCGAAATAGGTCTATTTTTTCCTTCTCTACTTTTAAATATATAATCTTCTAATTCTAATCCTTCTAAAACCGTTGATAAATCTTTCAAAGATTCCTTAGCTGCATTATTTAATCTAATTTTTCTATATTTCTTTGTTTTTCCTTCATATAGTTCTATCTCCCTAAAATCATTATTATTTTCATTAATTACATCTTTCCATTGTAAATTTAAAAGATCTGTTATTCTTAAAGCAACATTTATTCCTACTACGAACATTGCATATGATCTTATATCTTTTTTTTTAAATATGACTTCATTTTTTGAATTTTAATTTCATCTCTAATTGGTCCTACGTTATTCATATATAATCCCCCTATAGTACATTATCTTTTTTCTTTAATATTTATAAAAAGCATCTTATACTAAATGAAAAATATTGAGATATTTCTAATGTAACGTATCATATACAAATTTTATACTCTTGAAAAATTCATTAAAATATTAATAATTTTATAATTAATTAATAAAACATTTATTTTTAGGAATATTTTAGAACTCTTAGGGTTAAATGGTTCTTTTTCCTACTCTGCATTGATTTTAAGTGATTTAATGAAACTCCCATACATTTGAAAAATTCTTTATTTAGAGTTAAATTAGTTAAATACAAGAGAAATTTCTCTCCTTAATCGGTTGGGATGATTGTTTTTTGAATTCGTAGAATTCTCCTTTGAATTTTATTATTATAATTACTATATCTTACTTAAATACATATATTTAGAAAATAAAAAAATGAAAGTGTAGTATTCATCATACACTTTCCTTTTTTACTGTTATTATTTTTTAATGGTCAACAATTTTATTGTTTATATCCATTCAAAATCCTTCTCTTTATCCTTAATTTTATTTTTCTGATAGTTGAAATTATCATTCAAGAAGTCTATTTCTTTTTCTTCTTTATTATTTACTCTGACTTCCTGCTCTATCAGAAATTCTTTTACCTCATATTGATTATTTGTATTTGATAATTCTCTTTCTAAAAGGTCTGCTAAATTATAAAAATCACCACAACCTATATCATATCTAAATTCTAAATTTCTTTTTTCTGATATTTTTATTTCCCCTCTAACCTTCTCATAAGGATAATATTTACCTTTCTTTTCATAGTCCTTTTTTATATCTGCTATCTTCTTTTCTTCTTCTTGAAATATTTTATTAGCTTCCTTAAAGCTCATTATTTCATTTTCTCTAAAATAAGCATTTTCACTTTTTAATATCTTAACTTGTCCTATATCTGTTTCTGTTGATTTTTCTTTATATTCATAAATACTATTTTCACTAACCTTATCTATATAATTTTCTCTTAGTTCTTTATTTAATCCTATTTTTTTCACTATATCTACTCGCTTATTTACCTTAGTGCTTAATGTTTCAAGCATTCCATAGTATATTATACTATCTTTAGAATTTTCACCACTTACTTTAATTTCATCTACTAACCTTTCTTTTAATACTTCTAATTTATTTTTATCTCCTATCAAAATAGGTAATGATTTTTCTTTTATTATATCTATAAACTTTTCTTTATTTGTATTTGCAAGTTCATTCATACTTTTTCCGTATACTTCATCTATTTGCTCTAATTCCTCAAGACTTTGTTTTTCTAAATTTATATCTAAGTTTAATGTTGCTCTATCTGGTTCTATTCCTATTAATTTATAATCATCTTTTGATATATAAAAATTATTTTTTATTTCTTCCCCCTCTATACCAAACATTTCAGCCAACTCTTTCATTGCACTTTTTGAATTAACTCCTCTAACTTCCTCAATTAATTTTATGGTATCGCCACCTTTACCTATTCCGTAATCATACCAGTAATTTTTATCTAAATTAATGCAACAAGAACTTGATTTTTCATTTCTTATTTTAGTCCAAAGTCTTTTACTACTTCCTCTCTTTAATTCTAATCCTAATCTTTCACATACTTCTTTTATTGGTATTTCTTTTAATTTATCTTTATTATAGTAATCTACTTTTTTTGTATCAAAAAAAGAGTTATTAGCTTCTTTTTCCTTAACTAATAACTCTTTCTGATTTTCAATTATTTTTTCTTTTTCTTTAATTAATTCATATTCTATAGTTTCTACAAACTCTTTTGAAGTTTCTCTAACTTCTTCAACTAAGTTTATCTTATCTTTTAATTCAGTATCTTTAGTCCATGATTTTATATATCTAAATGAGTATTCTGATGTATCTATTCCGAAATATTTTGACACTGTATATGCGGTCAATTCAGCTTGAAATTCCTTCTCATTTTTACTGTATTTATCATTATTCTCTAAGTCATGTATCTTAGCATGAGCTAGTTCATGTATTAATGTTTTTGCGTTGTGAATTTCGGTGTTTCTAGGGTTTAATGCAACTTCTTTAGTTGATGTATAGCTAACCCCTTTTACTACTCCTAACTCCCTTTTAGGAGCTATTATTCTAATACCATTCTTTTCAGCTATTCTTTCTAATCCTTTATACATTGTTTTATAGTCCTTTACTTCTCCGTCTAGCCATCTATTTGGAAATATCTTAGGCAAATCACTGCTCTTTGCATTTGTTTGCGATATATCGAAAACATAGCCTTGATTAAATACAATTTTCCCTTCTTTTAATTCTAACTCTCCTTTCTTAATTAAGTCCTTTTCTCGCTCACTTGCTTTACTTATTAAAATAGTTTCTCCATTCCCATTTATAAATCTATCTCCTAGCTTTGTAGGAACTAAAATCTTTATACCTTTCTCACCTTTATTTACTTGAAACCCTTTTGACTTCCAAAATGCATAAGAACCTACTGCAATAGCTCCTTTAAATTGCTTATCTATTAGTGTTGAATTTCTAAGTGAATAATTATAAAACTTACTCATAAATTCACTAAGCTCTTTTATCTGCTCTGGATTATCAAAATACTTCTCAATTTTCTTTTCAGCATTTTCTATTAGTATATCTACTTCTTTTTTTCTTTCTTCTTCTGTTTTCTTTCTATAATTTTTCATAAAAAATCCCTCCTTATAAATAAAAAAATACCAGGATTAAAACCCTGGTGAAATTGATTTTTTAATTATAATTTATCCTGGATAAATTACCAGGATAAATTCATTCAAAATTCTTTATATTTTAATATCATGCTAAGGCTACAAGCCTTGATAAATCTAGCTTCTTAACCTTATATTTCTTTCATATCCTCATTTACTATAATAGTATTTTTATCATAATATACTATTATAGTTTCATCTTCTTCTAACAAATCTTTTATATCTTCTACATATAATTTTGAAGCAGTTACAACTTTAGTTTCTTTAGTATCTAAAGTGTATACCTCTAACTCACTTTCACTTATAACTTTTTGAACCATTGCTAAATTATCAAACATTTTAATCTCACCTTTCTCTTTAACTTTTATTTTTTTATTGGTATAATAGAAATATAAATAGGATATAAATAAAAAAAGTAGGGTGCTACAACACCCTACTCAATGCATAAATCAAAGTTGCTTAGGCAACTGGTATCACTAAATTTAAATTATTTAAAAAGTAGCTTTCCAATTGCGAGTCGGGGCTACTTTTTATTTTGCATTTTTATGAGTTCTAATACAAAAGTTAGTAATGCTAGCAGAAATATTCCACCAGTAAATAATAACGTTAGATTATCATTACTCATATGTACCACCCCCTTTCGTAAAAGGGTGTGATACCAGTAGCCCATATTCAACTTAATTTATGCTATTTAATTTTATCATAATATCCTTTAATTTTGAACCATTGCTAAATTATCAAACATTTCAATCTCACCTTTCTCTTTCACTTTTATTTTTTTATTGGTATAATAAGAATATAAATAGGATATAAATAAAAAAAGTAGGGTGCTACTAACACCCTACTCAATTCATAAATCAAAGTTGCTTAGGCAACTGATACCACTAATATCTAGTGTAATAGTAGCTTTCACTTGCAGGTTTGGGCTACTATTTTTTTGTTATTTTTTCTATAAGTAAGATTATAAATGTTAGTAATGCTAGTAGAAACATTCCACCAGTAAATAATAACGTTAAATTATCATTACTCATATGTACCACCCCCTTTCGTAAAAGGGTGTGATACCAGTAGCCCATATTCAACTTAATTTATGCTATTTAATTTTATCATAATATCCTTTAATTTTCTATTATTATAAACTTAATCCATTATCATAATCCTTCTGTAATTCCATTCTTTCAAAATCCCTCATATTTAAATAATGTTGCAGTTCATTTCTCATACTTCTTTTAAGATTATTAATTGATCCAGTTAAACTTACATTGCTATACCTATCTCTTGATTTGAGTTCTTTATTTAACTTATCATCATTAATAGAATTTTTTATATTCTCAACCTTCATCTTATTATTACTCTCATTTTCTTTTTTAAATTTTATATTATCCTCTTTAATGTTTTCTTTAATAACATTATCTTTTGAAATTTCTTTTTCTCTATAATTTGAAGTTTTATATCTTCCTTGTTTAAACTTCTTTTTATTCTTTAAATACTCTAATCTTTTATTTTTATATTCTTCTTCTTTTACAAAATCTTTAAGCTCCTTTAGAATTGTATTACCCATTCTTTTATATAAATCTTTTTCTTTATAATGAGTTTCTTTTAATTTTCTAGTATCTTTTGGAACTCCATATATTTTTATCTGCTCTGTTCTATCCATTTCTAAAAGCTCATTAAACCTTTTTAAATCCTCTTTACAGAAATTATCTAAATAATATTTAGTAAGTGAATTAATGTATGGTTTAGCTTCTTTTATACGCTCATAATTCCATTGTCTTTTATCCTTTGGCATATACTTTAGCATACCTAACATCTTTTCTCTAAGTACTTTATCTTTCATAAATGAGTATTCTTTTTTAGAACCAATCATATTATCTCTTGCTAATACATCTAACTCTTTGTAAAATTCATCTCTATTTCTCATTTCATTTATAAATTTACTTTTCATAGTTTTTAGTGTACTTAATTTTATTTTTCCTCTTTCCTCTACTGGTAGTTTTAAATTTTCTTTTTGTGGATTTAACTCAACACTAGCTACATGAATATGAATATGCTTTGTATTATAATGTATACTTGCTGACCAAATTAAATCATTATTTCCTTTTTCTTTAACTAATTCAGACATACTTTTTCTTATAGCACTCCTTATTTTCTTTTCATCTAAAACATTCGTTTTCGGATTTAAATATCCATGCTCTATTAACCAATCATTATTAAAACTAAATACATCTTGCCACATCATACTCTTATTTTTTTGTGCTAATTCAAATTTATTTTTTAATTCTAACACTTCTTTTTTACTCATTAAATCTTTTTCATTAGTAAAAAGAGAACCCGACTTTTTCGGATTCCCCATGTAATCATTGTACAAACTAAACTCATCAAATTTAAAATTTCTAGTTGCTTCGTCCCTATCCATATACTTAATATAGTTATTAAACTTTGCTCCTTTAGGTGCTACCCATCTAACCCTATGCACTATAATTGGACTTATTTTAATCATTTGATTTAATTACCTTTGCTCTATGAATTCTTTTTTTAACTTCACCTTCTGCAATTTCTAACGCTTCACTTTTCCTTGCAGTTTCTGTTGTAAGTCCAGTTGTTGTTACTATATTACCTACCCTATCTTTTATATATCTTCCATTTAACATTTCTATAAGTATCTGTGTATTTCTATCTGCATTATTTATTCCAAGCTTTACTCCCTTTAATTGCTCTACAACTTTTTTACAAAGTTTATCTGAAAGTTCATCTATTTCTTTTCTTCTTGTTTCCCTAAAAAATTGTTCATGCTCCTCTAGTATCTTTTCTAATGCTATACTTTGAGAGTGAAGATGATTTACTTCTTTATATTCCTTAATATAACTTAATTCTTTTTCCCCAATCCAAAATCCATAACTTTTTTTACTCATAATAACACTCCTCCATTGACTCATAAAATTCACTCACATCTACTAAACAATTCTCCATAAATATACGTATCGTTTCAATATTTAAATCTAAAAGTTTTTCAAATTTATACGTTTTATATTCTTCGTCCATTTTAATATCTCTTATTTCATTTCTTATAACAAATCCTTCTAATAGATTTAATAAGAATTCATTTCTATTTTTAAATCTTGATTTCTCACATAAATAATCTATTCTTTTTAAAACTACGCTTCTAACATTCCTTATTTTTATTTCTTCTTTTCCTACAATTTCTTTCGTATCATCTTTAAAATCTTCTATATCCTCTAAAAAATCATACTTATAATCATCTTCTTTTAGGTTTGGATTTTTGTATAAATCATCTACACATAATCCATTAACTTTTAAAAACTCTGCAAGAATTTTCGTGTTAGAATCAACTAAAGTTAATATTGCTTCTCTCCTTCTTAGCTCCTTATCAACAAGTCTTTCTTCTTCTTCCTGCAATGCAATTTGATTTATTTTATATAATAAAAACTCATTTCTACTCCTATAACCTTTATCTTTATAAAGTAAATCTATTCTTTCTAAAATATCATCTTCAACACCTTTTATTTTTATTTCTTTATTTTTCATTTAAAAATTCACCTCATAAATATTTAATTTTTACTCTTAAAAAAGGGCTTTGCCCTCACTACCGTTTCACCCATTTCTTGATTTCAATTAAACATATTTCCATATGTAGAAATCAAGAAAGAGCATAAAGGGAAAATGTCCCCAAAAGTATTTGGAGGCTAGGCAGTGCCTAGCTTTTCCCCGCCCCCTCATGTAAACGTTTTTGTATAGCTTTTATATAAGTTTCTATATAGGTTTTATATAGACTTTTTTAACGTATTTTTTGCAAAAAAATACTTAATGCTCTTCCTTTTTGTAATCCTCTTTCTTTAAATTTAGTTTATTTATTTTTTCATTTGAGGTTTCTATTTGCTTATTTATTTCCTCTATACTACCTTTTAGATTTTCAATTTCAGAATTTAAACTTTCTATTTTTTGTTTTGTTCTGTCTGCTTCTTCTTTAATTTCATACTTAATATTTTCTTCTAATTTTTTAATTTCTTTTTCTGTTTGTGCGATTATTTTATTATCTTTTTCTATTTCTTTATTATAATTTTCTATCTCTAAATTTATATTTTTTATCTCTAAATCAACACTTTCTACTAAATAATCTGTTAATGTTCCTTCTTTTAATTCATTATTTTTAGTACATAATTTTTCATCTATAAATACCTTTGTAGATGATGAATCAACTATATTTTTCTCTTTAATTTCTATAGCAATGTTAGTCCATTTCTTAGGAGCTTGTATCAATAAAATATATTGACTTTCGTCTAATCGGATTGTTTTTACTTCTAAGTTTTTATTTAAATCAGCTCTTTCTATAGCTGTAACTTCTATATCATTTCCAAATAAAATATTTGTTTTTTCTATATCTAAATTTACTTGAAGTAATCTATTATTAGGATTATATTGTTCACTTTTTATCTTAACTATTGAATTTGTCATCTTGTTTTCTATGCCTATTTCAGTTGATTTTCTTTCCCTATTGGTATCAAAAATATATCCACTAGAAAAGAAAACCCCATAACCTAAGAAAAAAATACAAGCAAAAATATAATACTTATAGGACTTTTTATACTTCATTTTTGCTTCAAATTTATCTTTTTTATCTCTAATTTTCTTAAATATATTCTTTATTTTTTTATTTTCTAACATAAAATATTTTCCCTCCTTTAATAAAAATAACAAAAAAATAAAGCCTATTATTAGGCTTTATTTATAAATTTATTTCTCCATTCTTTATACAATTTTAATGCTTCATCTTCTGATAATACAAAAATGTCAGCTAAATTTTTTACTACTTTTGATGGTATCTCTACCTCTCCATGTTTGTCTAAAAACTCATATATTTTTTCTTTAATAATCTCATTCATACCAAAAAACCTCCCTTTATTTTATTTAATAATATAATTTTTTAATAAAAAAATCTACTCAATATATCTCCTAACTTTTCCATTGAATTTACTTCTCCAATAACTATTAAATTCAGTTATTGTTACCCCTTGACTTGAGCTATCATGCATAAATTTATTATTTCCAAGCCAAATACCTACGTGTCCGTCAATTGTATAAGTATCAAAAAAGATAACATCACCACGTTTCATATCCATTGGATTTATCTTTTTACCCATATTAACTAAACTAAAAGTAACACAAGTTGCTCTATCTCCAAGTTGAACTCCAGCACTTGCAAAACAATAATGAATAAAGCTACTGCAATCAAATCTACCTGCTATTACATCAGCTTCGGTTCGTCCACCACCCCAAACATAAGGTGATTTACCAACCCATTTCTCACCTGCTTTTATTACTGTTTCTACATCTTTACTTCCAATTACAATATCACCTTCACCAAATCCATTGTTCCTAAATTCCATTGCATATTGAAAAACCTTATTAGGGTAATTATGTTGTGCAGTATCTAAATTAACATTCATTCCATAGCTTGGACCACCATTATAACAAGCAAATATACGCCTTAATATATCTCTAAAGTTATTATCATTTTCGTTTGCATTCCACTCTATAAGGCTCATATTTTCATTACTATTATAGTTTAATTTAGGTACTATATTGTTTTTATATAAAACATAATTAGCATATCTTCTAAGCTCAAATCCCCCTCCGATAACTTGTGCCTTAGTATCTTTTAAGAAAATATCCCACATATCCTCATAGCTATTAAAACTATATCCATTCTCTTTATATACCTTTTCTAACCCTTCTCTCATAGCTCCTGCCCATAAATCACCACCTGCTCCTATGTCTTGCTTTTGAAATTGCATTATCCCATAAGCCCCATCTAATGATACACAATTAGGATTAAAATTACTTTCTTGCTTAGCTACGGCGGCAAAAACCCAGTTTGGTATATTAAATATTTTAGACCCTTCATTGAAAAATTCTACATATTCAGAAGGTACACCAACTAATGCTCCATTAGAATTTTCATTAGGCATTTCATAACTTAATGCACCAAAAAAAGCAACAACCATGATACCTATCATGGTCATTGCTAATCCAAATGAACTGAAAAGAGTTGCTAAAATAGTTCTTCTTATCTTCCTATTTAACTTTCTTTTCATTAATTTCTTTATTAAATTTTTGTTGTTACTCATATATTATCACAACCTATTTACTCTCATATTTATGAACTGAATACTCTCCAATTTTCCAAGTATCTTTATCTTTTACAAATAATAAAGTTATTTCTGAATGTTGTCTTTTTCCGATTAAATCATTATTATTTATAGCTTTTTCCCAAATATCATAATACCAAACCACTGTTCCATCTTCCATTTTTTTATATTGTACTGGTTGAAGTTCTTCAATTTCCATCTTCCTAAATCCAATACATGGAGCTGGTCTTAAATGTTTCAGTTGTTCTGCCAATTCATCACCTAAACCATTTGTAGTTAATTTTTTTATATTATTTGAAGTTTCATTGTCTATACCCTTATCATATGCATAAGGTCTAACATATTCTAAAAACTTTATTCCCATATATCTTGTTTTAACTACTTCTTCCCTAGTAAAATTAAAATAATTTTCTTTACTTTCATCATACTTATCTGATACTTTGCTACTATCTATATTCAAACTTTTCATAATTTCTTTTTGTTTTTCTGTTACATCTAATTTACTAGCTTCTTCTTTTAAATACTTTTCTGTTGCTTCTTTTTCATTTTTTTGATGTATTCCTACTGCTGCTACAATACCAATTGCTAATATTCCAATACAACCTATTAATAATTTCCTTTTCATATATTTAAGCTCCCCCTTTGAATAACTTAATTTCTTCTTTTGTAAGCTCAAATTTCATTCTTATATTAGGCATACCATCTATAAACATAATTGCATCACCTTTTTTAAATTTTGATACTTCTGATATTTGCTTATCACTTATTGAAGCTCCAAATATTTTTTTAAGATTTGCTTCTTCCTCAATACCTTGTTTCATTAAAAATTTATATTGTGACATTGAGAAAACCTTTTTTAGTTCCGATAAAGCTTCACTACTTATACTCTCTGGAACATAATCATTAATACTATGATTTGCTATTAAAAGACCACCGAAATATTTTCTATTTTCTCTTTGAATTCTATTTATATATCTTACAGTTTCTATTTGTCTTGCATTTATACATATATGAGCTTCATCTAATATAATTAAAAACTTTTTAACACCTTCTATACTTTTATCCCCATTATCAAATTGCTCTTTTTCCCTTCTTCCTTGTACTAAAGATTGTCCCCAAATTGAAGTTAAAACAGAGAATATTTGACATAAAAATATTTTATCATCATACTGCGATATATTTTTAAAATTATAGGATATTAAATCTTCTTTTGTAACATCTTCTATGCTTGAATAACCATCAAACAAATCACCATAATTTAATACTAAATCTTCTATTGTTAAAATAATTTTATCAAGTCTTTCTTCTCTAGTTTTTAATAAATTATTCCTTACAACTTCTTTTTCTACATCTTTATAAAGTTCTCCTTTTACAAACTTTAAAAGGTCTGAAAAGATAGGATATTCTTTTACTTTATATCTAGTAGCTTTTTTTCTATCTATTCCAAACGCTCTATAAAATTTATTTAAAAGTAATCCATATTCTCTAATTTCATCATCGCTTGCAGATGGAGAAAGCACCCTATAAATCATTGAAAGTTTAGAAATATGACATGAGTAACACTTATCTTCTAAAACTTCATTTGTTTTTTCGTCCATTACTGTTGGATAAATTTGTAGTGGATTTATTATCATACCAGTTCCATCTAAGGCTATTTCCTTTCCTCCTAGTTCTTTTACAAGCTCTTCAAACTCACCAGTTACATCAAGTATTCTTATAGAATTACCTAAAATATTATTGTTTAATAATATTTTCTTTAATGCTGATGATTTTCCAGAGCCTTGTTTTCCTATAAGAACCCCATTGTATGATAACCTATTATCATCTTTGTGAAATAAATCAAAGATAATACTTCCACCAGTTGATGATGTTCCTATAAAAAGACCATAGGGATCGTCTAAGTAAGTATAATGGAATGGTAAGCTAGCACCTAAACTTAGGCTCGGTGCTCCTTGCCATTTTCTTTTATTTAAAAAATTCTGTTGAATTTTATAACTACTAAATAGACCTTGATAATCCATTTCTAACTCATTTAAATTTATAGCTCCTGCATAATTCCTACCTTCTAATTCTTCTATTGTGGATTTTATTCTTTCTTCTAATTTACTCTTTTCTTTATCTGCTAAATATATTCTTACTTTAAATAATTTTATAATTTCTCCACTTTCTAATACTAAATCTTGTAGCATTTTCATATTTTGAAATTCTTTTTTTGCTAAGGCTTGTTCTTCATAATCATTAGAACTTCTAAACCTTGAAGCTTGTTCCTTCATAGCAGTTTTAATTTTATCTTTAGCTTTTTTCTTGTTTTCTGTTGCAATATCAAGAACTACTATTGCATTTTTTAAGTTCATTATTTTCTTTAGCCAAAATTCATCTACCTCTGTAGGTGTTCTATATACGTTTATACAAGTTTCATATCCATCACCTTTTATAAGTTTATTTTCTTCGGCTTTTATTCCCCCACAAGGTTGAATTTCTGTAACAAAAAAAGGATTTATTTTATGGTCTACTAAATTCCCCTTCATCTAATCACCTCTAACTTTCCTATATTTTTGAATTCATATTATTTAACTTTTTCAATATTTTTATTTTCTTTTCTGTACTAATTTCATTTATTTTTATTGAAGCACAAGAATTAAAAAATGTTGTTTTATTTTTTTCTAAGTTATCCTCTGTATCACCATAAATCATAATATAATACTCTCTATTACTCCTTATTCTTTCTATTGCTTCTAATTGTTTTTTTCTTTGATTTAAAAATTTTAAATGAACCGCATTATTACAATTTTTAATTTTTTTATTTATATAATCTTGTTGTTTTTGTGTGTTAGCAGGAAAGTTCATAGATATAATCTTCATATCATCTAAATACATTTTTAACATATTAGTTAATGACAGTATATAAAGCCTAATATCATACTCATTCATTGAATTTATATCCATACTTTCTATTTGAAATATATCTAAGAATTCCTCCTTACATTCAAAATTTTCATTTTCAGTAATAGCTAATAAAGGTAATATCTCCTTTGTTTTATGAAAAACTTTTTTAAGTTCTTCTTTTTCCTTTTTTAGTTCTAATTTCCTTAACTTTTTTTCTTCTTTTATTTTCTTTTTAGCTTCTTTTTTATCTTTTAATTTTTTTAACATAAATTCCTCCTAATATAAAAAAGTAACTCACTAATTAGTGAGCTACTTTTCATTTTCATCTATTCTATGATAAGTACATGGATTTCTCATTATAGCTAAATAAACGGCTTCATAATTTCTCTTTCCTTTATTGGTGCTTGATTTTAATACTAAAAAAAGCCACACTATAGCAGAAAATCCATAATAAAAAGGTTGTAATGCTGGAACTACTAAAAAATCTAAAGAAAAAGTTATTAACCCTGCTATTAGTAAAATTATAAAGTCTAAAACAAATAACTTTCTATTTATCGAGATTTCTGTTGAAAACTCTCTCGGTATTATAAATTTCATTACTTATCTCCCCTATCCTTTTTATTTATAAACTTACTTATATCTCGTCCTGTATTTTTTCCTATTGTATAGTTTCTATCTAGTTTCATACCAAAATCATTTAAGCCACCTTTAGTTCTTCCTTTTAAGTTATCTTTAGCTATTTCAAATATATTTCTATCTTCAATAGGATTTTCATATCCTATATTCGGATTATTACTACCATTAGATTTTATTTCATTATTACTATCTATACTTTCTTTGGTAGTATCATTATTTATACTTCCTTTATTATTACCATTAAGAATACTGCTATCTACAGTTTCATCTTGTATATTTTCTGATAGATTATCTTCAATATTTTTAGTTCCTAATTCATCTGTATTCGGTATCTCATTAGATATATCATTACCTATATTTTCACCGATACCATCTGCACCATTTACAAGGTCGTTATTTAAAATATCATCAACACCATAATCTGAATCTCCACTTATATCATCAAATGCTCCCCAAGAATCATCTTCAAATGAACTATTAATATTTGAACTCATATCATCTTCTAATGATTGATTATTGCTTTCATTAAAGGAGCTATCAGAACTTGAATTTATATCATCTTCTAATGATTGATTACTACTTTCATCAATATTATTTTCATTATCACTAAGCTCTTTATTACCATCAATATTATTATCTTCAATATTTTCATTTGTATTTTGTCCGTTTATATCATCTTCTAATGTTGGTTGATTATTTTCTATATCCTCATCACCATTTTTATTTAAATTTTCATTTCCATATTCAGATTTTTCATTCTCCATATCTTCATCTAAAGTTGTATTATCATCGATTAAATCTTCTTCATTATTAGAATTATCAATATCATTCTCTAGACTTGTATCACCTTCATTGCTATCAATGTCATCATCTAAAGTTGTATCCCCTTCATTACTCTCAATATCATCACTATTGTTATCTCCTTCTTTTTTCATTTGATTATCTAATGTTTCATTCTTATTATCATCATTTTCTTTACTTGAATTTTCTTTATCCATTTCATCTTCTAAGGAATCTCTAACGCCTTCTGCCATTCCTTTACCAAAAGCTAGTCCACCAAGTACACCAGCTCCTAAATCTTTCATTTTATCTACTGCTCCACCTGCTACTGTACCCATTTTATTCATAATGTCTAAAGCACTATTAATTCCTGTTACTGATCTCCAAACACTACTTAATCCTGCATCTATACCAAATACCTTTTCTATATAATTCGGACCATCTATAACAAATATTGCAGAAGCTAACATTGCTATAATACTTCCTATTGGACTTAATCTATCTGTAAAGTAAGTAGTTGCTAATATATATATCTTTAACATTAATGTAGTTGAAAATATGGCTACAAATATTGAAATTATCATATTTATAGATTGTCTAAGCTTTTGTCCACCACTTAAATCACCAACTGCAATAAATGTAGTCATTATCTTATTAAATGCAAGCTCTATTGAAAGCTTAACTATCTTTACTGCTGTAAAAATTAATACCCCCGCAGTTATTAAAAGGGTACAAATTATAGTAAAGAAATTTATATTAAATCTGTAATACTCATCGTCCCACTTAAATAATCCATTTATTCTACTAAGTTCCTCCTCTCCATTCATATCTCTAAATATTTCATTTTCAAATACTTTTGTATTTTTAACCTTTCCCCTATCAATTTCTTCATTTGGCGTTATTTTTAATACATCGTTTCCTAAGTTATTTTTAACCTTCATATCTTTAGGCTTATTATCTTCAATGGGAAAACCACTTTTATCAAGTAAATATAAGTCAGTTACATTGTTTGAAACAATCTGTTTTGACATACTTATATTTCCCCTTACTTCGTCCATTCCGAGTTTTGTTATCTTATTAAGTTTAGTCATAGCTATCGGTAAAACAACAACTACACATAAAGCCAATATTACATTCATAGGTATTCTACTTCTATCATACTTTTTATTAAGCATAATCTGATACCCAATAAAAATTATGGAAAATACTAAAAGAAGTCCTAACACTGGTTTAAACTTGTCAATAATCTCTTTAACTCCTGCTGAATTAAAAAATTCTGTTACCGATGTAACAGAATTAACTATATTTTCTAATCCTTCAACTAAATAAGTAAGTCCTCTAATTATAAGCCACCCTAACCATCTAAGACAGTTTATAAAGAAATCTGACTTAGTAAAAAAATTATCGTATGCATTAAGTATACTTTTAACAGCATTATCTCCAAGCAAATTTAATCACTTCCCTTCTTAACTATTTTTTTAATATTTTCATATTCTTCAAGACTATTTATATCTTCTAAATAATCTTTAATTTCTTTTAACGTCGATTTAGATATTAACTCGTTTAACTCTTCTTCCTTAAACATAGTGTTATACTTTTTATATATTTCGCTACGTATATCATCTGTGATTTCTTCTTTTAACTCATTTTTTTCTTTTTGCATTTTTTCTACTTTTTGTCTTGCTATATTGTATCTCATTTCTTCTAATACTCTCTTTTCTAAAAGCTCGTCCATCTTTACTGCCATTAAATCTGCTATTTCATCTGTAAAATCTGCTTTTACATTCTCTAAATCTAAATCCTTATGAGTGTTTTTTACAAGTACATATCGCATTGAAGGTTTCCCCTTGAAAGTATCTTGCAAATATTCATATCTAAATTTCATTTTAGTTTTTTCAGTATTATATATTGGATATGCTTTAATTGGATTTCCATTTAAGTCTTTACGGTGCATTTGTCTAATTACAATATTTTCTCCAATTTCTAAAGCCATTAAATCATCGTATTTTATTACTCTTTCCTTATCTAAGCTTTCAGTTATTTGCTTATTGAGTTCTAAAACTTTTCCATTACGTGAATTTATAATCATTGTCTTATCACCAATTTGCTCTGATACCTCATTTGCCGTCTTACTATTTGTAGTTTTTAGATATATCGTAATACCACAAACATCTAAAATAGCTTGATAACTTTCTCCATAAGAATCCTTTAATTGCTGATATGATTGTATAACCATAAAGAAAGATATTCCCTTACCTAAACAAACAGATAATTTACTAGGGAAATCTTCAATTGGAACCATCGAACCTAATTCATCTAATAAGAACTTAACATCTCTATCACATCTACCATTCTCTTTTTGTTCTAACTTTTTAGATAAAACTCTATAAAGTTGACTTATAAAAACAGTTCCTAAAATATGATTTGATTTATCACTGTCTGGAATAGTTAAAAATACTGCTGTAGGCTTACTATTCTTATCATCTGAAACCTCATAAACCACCTCATAAGTTCCAAAATCTCCCCAATAAACTCTCATTGAATTAACCTCAACCTTTTCACTGATATTATTATTTTTCAAATCACTTGCTAATACATTCTCAAGTAACATTTCATCAGTTAATATTTGATTTTTATAAATAATAATTTCATCTTTAACATTGTGTAATTCAACTTTGTTTTCAGTCTTTTCAAAATTATTTATATCTGATTTTTTACTTAAAATTGATTTAAAATACTCTTCATTATCACCTTTGTATTCTTCATCTAAAATTTTTATCTTTACTTTTTTAGTTGCTCTTTTATAAAATCCTATTTCCTCTAAATCTATATCATTTTCAGCAGTAAATTTTGCAACCTTTTCGTAAGTATAAACTTGAAGTTTTTGAACTGCGGTAAACATCACACTAGCTCTTGTTCTTCCACTAGTAAATTTAACTGTATTATATTGCAACTTTGCTATTGATTTTTTTGGTAAACTATCAAAATACAAATCTAAAGCAGTTCCTACTACAGTTTCATCACTTCCAAGCTCTGATAACATACAAGCTAAAGAATATAAATTAACCTTTTTTTCTTCATTTTCCCAATGTTTTAATTCTTCATCTGAAAAACTTTTCTTTTCTTCATCAGTTTTTATACACTTCTCACATAATGCTAATATTAAGGCACTAGCAACGTCCATACTCGCATTATCCCAAATCGGATCAGTAGATTTAGCATTATAATAAATTGAATGTACAAATGTTCTACATCTTAATTGAGCTTCTCCAAAATCTCCTTCCTTATAAGCTTCCTTAATTATTTCAAGTGGATTATATCCATCTGAATTATCCATTTCCATTAAATTAATAACTCTTACATCATATCCTCTTTCTTCTAAAAGTTCTTTACTTAACCCACAAAGCTCTCCTTTAACATCATTTATGATAATACTTGCTTTTTCTTCTGCTCTTGAAAGTATATCTATATAAACTAGGATAATACCTTCACCCTTACCACTTCGTGATGTACCGATTAATATAGCGTGAATATCACTAGAATCTATATATATTAAATCTCCTTTTCTTGATACTGGAATACCACCCTTTCCTTTAAAGGACTTATCCTTTTCAGGAATACTCGGATATTGCTCTTTTATTTCTTCTAAGGTTGCTAATCTCATATCTCCTTTTTGACCTTTTTCTAACTCTCCAAAACTAGCTTTAATTGTAAATCTAATTTTCATATATAAAATCCCAACAACTATATAAGATATTAGATATAACCAAGCGTATTTAATAAATCTCGGAATTAAATATTCTAAAAAGAAATGTTTTTCATTTTTTAGAACACTTGATAACCCCAAACTCAAAAAATTACTTATTAAAGTAACTATTATTGTTGTAATAGCAACTATGCCTATTCCAAGCCACTTTAATGTAATATCATCTGCTAATAATTTAGCTATTTTTAATTGCCTTATACTTTTATCATTATCATTTAATTCTTCAATTTTTCCTTTGTACTTTTCACTATATTTTCTAAATTTCTTTTCCAAATTTTTAAAATCTCTTTTAATTTCATTTTTTATATCCATTAAATCACCTAACTAAAAAAGGAGCATTAAAGCTCCCTTTATTAAAATTTAACCATTGTTTGTATCCAGTCACTTAATTTAAATGCTCCTAAAACTAAAACAAGACCAAATACACCTCTAAGTAAATCTCCTTTAGCTTCACTAAAATGTTGTTTTTCTCCAAAACACTTATATCCTGCTTTAACTAAACAATATACAAATCCTATTCCTCCCCCCAATTGTGCCGCTAATAAAAGTGCCTTTCCAATTCCTATTAAACTTTCCATATAAAAAATTCCTCCTAAAATTGTATTTTTTTATTCTCCTAATTCTTTTGATGTTACAAGTGAATTTATTAATAATTCCACATTTTCATCTATTACTTTTTGATACTGTTTTTCTTGCCACTCATCAAAATTAATTCCTTTGTTTTCTAATATTTGTTTAGCAAGTTTTTGTTTTTGATTTTCTTCTTTTCCTTTCTTTGGAGCCATATTCTCACCCCCTTTCAAGTATTTTTTATATAAAAAAGAACTCAATCTTTACGATTAAGTCCTTAAATTTTCAATTACTAATTTTTTATTTTTCTGATATAATACTCTAATGACTAATGCTTATATATTACACTTACATATAATATTTATAAGCACCTAAAAAGCGACTACTCTAGTCGCTTTTTAGGTATTAATCTTTTTATTAATAGATAAATTTTAATATGAAATTTTTTTATCAAACATAGTCCTAGAATAATCCAAATTATCTTTTCAACATTAACTCCAGTATTATTGCTAATCTCAATCATTCCAACTAATAAAAATGGTACTAATAATGAACTACTTACCATACTAATTAATACATTAATAGCAGTAAAAATATTTATTTCTATCTTTTTATGATTATTCCAAAATAATTTAGTTGAAAATAAAAATATTTCCACAACCATAAATATCATAAAAAACGATATAACAATACTTTTATAATTAAAGATACTCCAATCCATTGTTCCAAAATAAATCAATTTTTATTACCTCTCTTTTTCTTAATTTCTTCTTTTGATATTGATACTACTTTGCTAATACATTCTACAATTTCATTATAGAAATACTTTATATATCCAAGTATTAGCATAATACATAATATATTTCCTGTATCTACATTATTCTGAATAATAGCTAACCCAATTAACACCAATGGTGTAATAATTGATATATACATACAACTAATTAGATATTTTATCGCCTTAATACAAGTTATTCTTTTTACCCTAAATGCTATTGCTATATATACTACCCACATCGAAAATAAAAACATAAATACATTAATAACTATTCCCCAATAATTTAACGTACTCCAATCTATTTTTGAAAATTCCATAGTTTTATAACCTTCTTTCTATTATTTTTTCATTATAAAAAGGTGTCCTCCTGGGACACCTTTTTCCTTTCAATATTTTAAATACCATTTTATCTTATATTAATTTTATTTATAAACTCATACATCGTTAGCTTATTACTTTTAAGTTACTTTGAATATATTTTTCCTTAAAATGTATTTTTCTTTATCACTTCAAATTATTCAGTAACTAATTCATCTAACTTAACACCTAATACATCTGTAATTTTTTTCACAGTATATATTCCTGGATTCTTCGTCTTACCATTTTCAATATTGCTTATTATTGCAATATCTAAATTGCTTCTTCTTGCAAGCTCTCTAGACGAAATTCTTCTTTTTTCCCTTAATTTTTTTATTTTTTTCATATATATTCACTTACCTTCCATAATATGTTATAATTCTGATGTATTTTTACATCAAATTTATTTTTAAGGAGTGATTTTTATGAATTTAACTTTAATATCACTACTAGGAGGTACATTATTTTTTCTATGCTTTATTATTTTTAAAATAATAACTTCACAAACACCTTCCAATATTGCCGCAAATGTAAACACTAATAATAAAACAATCAAAAATAGTTTTAATACCACAAATAATAATTCAGTAAACATCAATAATATTACCAACATAGATGTTAGCCCTTCTATGAAAAAATCTTCTAATTATGATATATCTTTAGTATTCCTTATAACTTTTCTAACTATTGTCGCTACAACAATTTTTTATTTTAAATACAAATCATACATCAATATTTTTATTATAGTTATTTCATGCTTATATTTATTACTTTTAGGATTGCATACTTATTTAAAATTTAATACTAGAAAAATGCTAATATCTCTTATATTTTCTATCTTTATAGTATGCTCATTATTATATTTTTATTATTTCCCATTATATACTCCTGAAAATATAAAAAATCTATATGATGCATCTCAAATAGATTTCAATCTAATTATATATAATCCAGAACCTGCTACATTTATTTTATTTAAACTAGCTGCATTTGCTTTTAGTATATCACTATTTTCTTATGAATTATTTTTATTATTTGTAAAAAAGATTTATTCTTACAAAGATATTTTTTATTATAAAATAGGTATATTTATTTTCATAATTATTTTTGAGTCTGGACTTATAAATAAATTGACATATTTTGTACAACATATCAATTAAATCATAAATCTAAACTTCTATAAAAGTGTATCTATAAGACACTTTTATAATTAATTTGATATAATATACTTAAATAAAATATTTATAAGCACCTAAAAAAGCGACTATATCAGTCTCTTTTTATATATTCTTTTTACTCATTTTTAATAACTTTTCTTACTAAATATAATACTATAATAATCCAAATTATTTTTTCAACATTAAAGATACTAAACTAATGATATTTATATTACAATAGCAACATTTAGTATCTTTAATGATATTTTTTCTCTCTTACTATTTCTCATATTTTCAATCTACTATATATTTTTCACACTAAAAAATAGGTCTAAACCTCTTTCTATCTATGTTGTAGTTACCCCACTACCCAAATAACCTATTCCTAGTTTTTTCTTTACTTTTTGCATTATTGATTTTTTTTTTGACTTCCTTAGACTTATCCTTTCTAGTTTGTCTAGGAATTGTCTTATCCTCACTATTTACTTTTTTCTCATCTTTAGCCTTAAATACTTTTACATCATCTATTTTATCTTGCCATTTTTCTACTCCTGCTCTATTAACATTTTTATTACTCTTTTTTTCTTTTATTTGATTTTCTATTACTTCTTCAATCTTTTCTAATACATCATCTTTTTTATCACTTTTACTTTCTTCTATTGTTATCTCATTCATTTTATCATCACTATTAAGTGTACTTGCTAGATTTTCACTATAACTTAGAAGCTCTCTAGCTTGTTTTACAGTTTTTATTCCTGCTTCATCTAAAACTTTTCCTAGTCTTATTAAATGTTTCTTTTTAGTTTCTGATAAATTAACTACCTTAATTTTTTCCTTTTCTTTTTTGACTTCTTCTATTTTTTTCTTTTGTTGTAATAACATTTCTATTTGTCTATCTATTTTTTCTAACCTTTTCTCAAATTTATGCATTTGATATTCCCCTTTCCAACTTCCATATTATTACATTTCTATATTAATTGCTTTTTTCCTCCTTTTTCCATATTTTTTATTTACCAAACTCCTCGAGAAATAAATATTAGATTTTTAGGTATGTATTCTTTCCATACATCTTTTAATACTTTGCTTATCTTTTTTTCTTCTTTTACAGCAAATATACAACATCTATTTAATATATTATTTTTCACACTATTCCTTCTATCTCTAACAAAAAATGTTTTACATAAATCATTCTCACATTTTGGTGATAGCTCTGTTTTTATTAACGCTGAAAATGGTATTTTACTATTGTACTCATCTTCCCCTATATGAATATCTATAATATCACTTAAAATACACTTACCTCCCTTAATCATTCCAAATGATTTATTAATATTAAATCTTATTTTTTCTATCACCATTCTTTTTGTATAGCCACTCTGACATATAATAGCTCCACTTATTATGTGATAATCCTTTTCTAAATCTGATACCTTATCAATAATATACTTTTTATTAATAAACTCCTCATATTCTCTGTAATCTACAATTTTTCTCTGCCTTTCAATTTTCATAAATAAATATTGCCCCTTAACTTCATTTCTACACTTTAAGTTCATACTCTATCACCTTTTTTCTAACTAAATTTTTTGCTTTTTCATCTGAAATACTTGCTACCTTCAATAATGAGAATGTAACAATATAAATCAAAATAATTCCAAAAATAATCACTATTTACACCACCCAAAAAATAATTTATAATAGCTTTAACATTATTAATTAATTATAGAAATCAAATGAAAAAGAACTATGGGGTTTTACTTCATAGTTCTTTTTTCTTTATGCTATTTTTGTTATATAAAAATTACTAATTTTTAAAAATTATGATATAATTAACATGATTTTATTTTCTATATAATTCACTAAAAACTACTAGAGCTAGGTACTTAATATGTACCTAGCTTTTTTGTTTGTAATCCACTTATCCAATGTGGTTCCCTTTATAATTTAATATAAAAAAATAAAACTTATTTAATAAGCTTTACTTTTCATATTAGCAATTTTTTGTTATACTGATTACTAAAATAATTTCTTAATTTACTAATATTTAAAATTTATTTAAAAAGAACTGAGTAACTAACCCTTTACTCAGTTCTTTTTCCATATACTAATTCATCTAATGAAACATTTAATACCTCAGCTATTTTACATACAGTATCTATCCTTGGATTTTTAGTATTATTTTTTTCAATATTGAATATTACTGATGAACCAACTCCAACTAAATTTGAAAGTTTTCTCAAACTAATGCTTTGTTCTTTTCTTAATCTTATTATATTTTCTGATAACATATATCACCTTATATTTATATAATTTTATATAAATATAACATACTTCAATACATATATGAATTACTTCTCACCTTTAACATCATTTAATATACTATCACTCTCGTCAATTTTATCACCTTTATAATCTATTCCTAATCCAGCTCTTGAAAATCCTATTTCAATAAATTGCCCCATAGAAACTCTTTCTTCTCTATTTTCAATAGCTTTATTATTTAATTCTTTTTTCAACTCTATCATATAAAAACACCTCAATTAATTTATTAGAAAAAGAGTTTTTTTCTCTTACGATGGTTATAATTAACAATACTTTTGACAATCCAACAACTATTCTTATATGGTACTAATACCAAATGGAATGAATCGATAAAATTTTAGATTCATTTTTAATAAGGGAGACCTAAACCTCTCCCTTCAATTTCATTATTAATTAAACTTTTATTTTTTCTTAAACTCCATTGTTTTTATCTTTAAAGTTCCAACTAAAAATATAAAAATTAAAGGTATACTGAAAAATAACATTTCTCTAAAGGATAACGAGCTTGGTTTAATATCTTCATATTCAGATTGTACAAAAGAAACTCTTTCCCCAGTAACAACTAGCCTATGAGTATTTATTCCATAGGGAGTACACGTTATTAAAGATACTAAATCTCGTCCTTTTTCAGTTCTTATGGAATTTATATCTTCTGGAAGAATTACCTTTATATCAGAAACTTTATAAGCTAGAGTTTTATCTAAAACCCTTATAAAAAATAAATCTCCTTTATCTAACTCATCTAAACGAGTAAATAACTTAGCACTAGGTAATCCCCTATGACCAGTTAAAACACTTCTCGTATTCGCTCCGCCTATCGGTAAGCTACTTCCGAATACATGACCAACACCAACCGATAATACTTCATCAGAAGTACCATGATATATCGGGAGCTTTACATTTATTTTAGGTATTTCTATACTTCCCATTACTCCATTACCCATATTTAATATATTGTTATAGCTATCCTCATTTAGAATACTATTTATATTATCAGTTTTATTAATATTAGGAGTTTGAACGGAGTACAATGCTCCATTGTACTCCACTCCTTTTTTATATTCATTTTCTAAATCATTTGTTTCTTTACTACAAACACTTTCACTATAAGTTTCAATTATATTCTTCTGACAATATCCTTCTATTAAGTTACTTACTATAGGATAAGAACAAATTAACAAGCCAACAATAAATAAACCCTTAACTAATAGCTTTTTTCCAGTCATAATTAATCCCTTATTTTTTCTTATTTTTCTTTAATAACACTGTTGAAGCAGTCATTAAACTTAATCCAATCCCTACTAAGTATAAAGTAGCACTAGAACCCGTTGCAGGTAGTTTCTTTGTAGCTTTATTTACAACTGTTACATTCAAAGAACCTTTGTTAACATCAGTATCTAAATTTAAATTATCTTCACTAAAAATACCACCCCAAAAGCCTTTAACTTTTGCAGTGGCATCTAATTTAACTAAAGTTTTATCTGTTGCACCATCACCCTTAATATAAGAGTTTCTATCATTTGTGAATGTAGGAACAATTTTTATCTCTATTGGATCAAGTAACGGTCTATAGCCATTTGGAGCTTGAGTTTCTTTTAAGTAGTAAATACCTTGGTCTAAACCAATAATATTAAACATTCCGTTTGCATTAGAAGCCATTTCAACTGCTCCTGCTGGAACTCCACTCGTAGCACTATCTCTATTTATTACGATATATCCATTAGCACCCTTTTTAACGTAAACTTCATTTTTACACTCTTTATCAGAATATAATCTAAACTTAGCATTTTCTAGCTTTACATTATTGTCATTTACTTTTAAGCCATTAATTTTATAAGTAAAGCATACTACAGTGTCCCATGGTGTTTCACCAATAGAACCATTTCCATAACCATCTGGATTATTTGAGAACTCTAATTTAACATCGTTCTCAAACCCTGGTCTACCAGTATCATTACTTGCCTTATCATTTAAAGTAGCATTATAAGATAAAGTAACCTTCTGCCCATATATATTCTCGCCTAAACTATTTTTTTGATTGAACTCTCTATCTACAATAGCCTTAATATCTTTAATTTCAACTTTAAATGTTTCTCCATTGCTTGGATTTTCTATAACATTGAATTCATTACTTTTCACTGTATAAGATTTTCCACTTTCATCTGAAATCTTAATAGAAACAGAATCCTTATGGAATGTTAGAGCTTTGTCCATCTTATCTCTCCATGCATAATAATAAGTGTTGTACCCGTTCATATTAGGTACGTTAGACTCAAACTTATAAGGTACTGTTTGACCTATCTCATAATCGGCTATATCATTCCACCCATTATTACCAACAGAATTTATATTATCATCTTCTTTTATTTTCTTAATTACAGTTGGAAAATCTGATTTAACTTGCATAGTAACATTAGGATTAGCAGTGTTTACCATACATAAAGAGCTTGCAGAATGAGTACCTGCAACTGCTGATGATTCATCAACTATATAATACCCAAACTCTAACCCAGTAAGTTGTATACTATTATCTTTTCTGACTTCTGTCACGTCAACAACATCTGATTTAATTCCTAACTTAACAATTTCATTTCTTAAATCTTCTACAAAGTATCTAAAATCACTATATCTCCCCTCATTAGCTTGATTATGATTAGAACCTTCAACCTTATTATTATTTAGAGATTGAATATAATCTATTATTTCATACTCTGTAACATCATTAGAATTTTTGTTTAATCTTTCACCTATAATGTTTTTTAAAGCTTGTGAATACTCTGGATTTACTGTGTAATTAATAGAATCACCACTAGCAGAACTTTGAGCATTAAATAGCTTATAAACATTAAATTTCTTCCCTATTAAACTTTGATTTGAATTATTACCATTTATAGTTATACTAGCTTTTCCATTACCAAAATCAGCTATACCATTTGGTGTAGATTTTGTAGTAAAAGCAAATGTCACTTGTTGCTTTATATTATCAGCGTGAGCCATTACTGGCAAAAAATTCGTTGTCATAACTCCTGTTACTAAAAAGCACGTTGCTATACATTTCAAAAATTTACGTTTCATCATATTCCCCCCTATTTTCCTTCCTACTTACTTTTTTAAGTAATAAAAAAGATACACCTATTAAACTAATTCCAACTACTATTAAAGGTATCATAGCCTTAGAACCAGTAGATGGTAGTTTCATAGATGTATAATTTACTACTTGTATACTTATTACTCTATCTTTAATATTTCCTTCTACATGAATATCACCACTTGTTGAGTTTTGATTGTATTCTTTACCATCTATAGTGGTAATAAATTCTCCAGTAACCCAGTTATTTTTAGTAACTACTACCTCATAAACATGTGGTTTACCATTAGAATCTACAGGTATTCTATACCCTTCTGGAGCTTTAGTTTCTTTTAGATAATACTTAACACCAACCTTTAAATTTTCAAATAATAACTCTCCGCTGCTATTTGAAATCGCTTTGCCTATTTCATTTTTACAATCTTTATCAGAGTATAAAGTGAACTCTGCTCCTTCTAAAGCAGTATTTTTTTCATTTACCTTAATAACTTTAATCTTAAAAGGACGTGATTTTGATTTATTTGTCATTTCTAATTTTACTACTTGTCCATTTTCAACTATCTCAAAGTCCATAGGCTCTGTATTTAAGATATATCCATCTAATGTTTTAACTTCAATTAATCTAAACTTTCCCTTATGAAGTCCACTTAATACTACCTTACCTTCTTCATTACTCTTTAAATTGAATTCTTTATCTTTATCAAAACCATCTAATCCGATTACCTTAAACTCAACATCTTTCATTGATTTTTTTGTATCTTCATCTAACTTTAATAGCTCCATTGAACCTGTTAACTTTTCATTTTCAACAGTAAAGCTATACTCTTTACTTTCGGTTATATTAACCTTAATAGGTGTATTGTCTATTACATATCCATCTAAACCCTTAACCTCAACAAAGCTATAATTACCAATTGGTAATTCTTTTGTTTTAGCATTTCCATTCTCATCAGTAACAACAGTTTCTAAGACATTATTTTTATCATCTAATACGTTAAATTCAACTCCTGCAAGACCTTCTTTTGTTTCCTTATCTATCTTATGAATTGAGATTGAACCCTTAATTAACCTATTAACTGCATTTATTGTTACAGTTTGCATATTTTCAGTTATAGTTGCAAAGTATTTCTTGCCATTTAAAATATATCCATTCGGAGCTTTAGTTTCTTGTGCATAGTATTCTCCATATGGTAGTAACTTTGTTATGGCTTCACCATTTTTATCAGTTATAACATGATCCACTACCTTATCAGTTGTTTTATCCTTTATATCGAACTCTGCACCATCAAGTAGCTTATCTCCATTTTCTTCATCTACTTTGATAATCTTTAATCTACCTTTGATAATATTATTAACTATGTTAATAGTATTTGTACTGCCTGCATTTACTTTGATTTTAGTATCTTTAGTTTTTATAATGTGTCCAACTGGTGCTTTATATTCTCTAAGAATATATTCTCCAACATTTAACTTTTCAAATTTTAATTTACCATTATCTCCAGTTGTTTGCGTTCTGTACTTAGTAACTCCATCAACATTATAGATACTAAAAGTTGCTCCTTTAAGTAACTTCCCTTCATCATTTTTCTTAACAACTTCAAAATCTCCAGTTGGTCTTAATCTTGCAGTTACAAATTCCTTATCATTTTGATTTGTTGGTAAACTTTCTAACTTCGCTACCTTTTGATAACCACTTTGAACTGGTATAAACTCAACTACCTTATCACTTATAAAATTACCTCTAAGCCTTAATTTAATATCAGTATTTATTGCATTATTTTTCGGAACTCTTAAATAGAACCTTTTATCATTTTTAGTTAAAGTAGTTACAACTTTGCCTGCTCCATTTACAATTTGTGTTCCTTTTGGTGCATTTTTAATGTCCATACTATAGCTTGTTAAATTACCTTTTATAGATACATTAATCCAATTGCTCTCATAATAACCATTACTATAGAGTTTAAAGTCATTCATTCTAGGACTTGCAGTAATACTTAACTCACTTGCTTTATCTACATTTCTATGCTTTTTTGCTTCATTTGATAAATTTATTATCTTATTTCTAAGTCCTATATCACCTATAGCATTCTTTATCCAATTACATTGACCAAGATAATAATGAATCGCTCCTTGTCTTACATAATAATCCTTCTTCCAATCTCCCGTATTAGGTTGAGATTTAATAATATAAGCTATTCCATTATCAAGATTTCTCCCCGAGTTATAAGTAACCCCGTTTGGTGTAGCTTTATTATGCTCTAAACAATAAGCATAAGAACCATCACTAAACTTTTTAGCAGGAAACATAAATTTATTTCCGTTAGTGTCCCAAATATACCCCAGTGGTGAAGATATTTGATTTACTTTCAATGTCTGCCTTGTAGATTTAACTATTTCTGTTGCATTAGCCACAAGTGGCGTTGTTAACACAAATAACAATGCAGTTGCCACTATTCTTTTACCATAATGGTTTATATGATTTTTTATCTTTTTTAAAATCACATTCATTCCCTCCTTAAATTTTTTCATTTTACACACTAAAAAACTCCTTGATGGAGGACTCCTTATTTTTTTAACCATATTAATCTCCTTCCAATTCTTCTAAATCTAAATACTCTTAAATTAATAAAAAGACATTAGTTAACAATTAACTAATGTCTTTTCATTTTCTTTTTTTTACCAAATCATTTGCAAATTTATATTGCCCCTTTAAATCATTCATACAACTTTCAAAACTACCTATAGGTCTATTTTCCCAAGGTTTTAATATATTTGCTTTCTGCTTCATTTCTTGATCTTTTTTCACTCTAACCTCTGCTCTCCCCATTCAAAGACAACTCCTATAATTTAAATTCAAGCAAATAAAATGACCTAAAGTAACTTTTACTCTAAGTCATAAAAAACAATTCTTATAAATAGCTTATTCTACCAATCATAACCAAAGCTCGCTACAACATAATATATACCTTCACTATCTTTATATACAGCTACAGCTCCTGTAGTATTTTCTTTATCTAGCATATTTTTCTTATGCCCTGCTGAATTTGCCCATTGATTTATATATGCTTGTGCATCTCCTTTTGTTTGCCCTAAACTTATTTGGTCAAAATCATGTCCATATGTTTTTGTCTTTGCGTTATATTCAGCTTGTGATTTAGCCCTTGCTTGTTCACTACTTGAATATTCTAATGCTTTAACACCATGACTTCTTCTATAATTATTAAGTGCATTAAATGTTTGTTGTGATAATGAACTCATATATTGCCATGTTCTTTGTGTTTTTGATGGTTTTTCAACTGGCTTTGATGGTTTATTATTTGTACTAGGTTTATTAGGTTTACTTGGTTTTGAAGTTGATGTATTCCCATTACCACTTGGCTTACTTGAGCTTGATGTATTTGGCTTTGATTGACTACCATTACTTGATGAACTTGAACTACTGCTTGGTTTACCATTTTGATTATTGCTTCCAGTCCCTCCAGTGCTTGAACTTGATTGACTATTTCCTTTTGAAGAACTACCATTGCCTGTACTATCTACTCTATTACCATTATGTGATTTTTCATCTGTTTTCTCATTATTATTTTCTCGTGAATTTTCAGTTGTATTACTATTAGTCTTATCTTCCGATTTATTTTCTTGATTATCTACTGGTCCATTTTCTTCATTGTCTTTTTTACTATCTATATTCTCATCTGCCTTATCTGATGTTCCTTCTACAGTTTCTTCCTGCTTTAATAAAGTGTCACTTTCCTTATTTTCTGCAACTTGCAAAGATTTATTTGTATATCTATATATACTGTATCCCCCACCAATTAATATAATACCTGCTAATGCTCCACCAATAATTCCTACACCTTTTTTATTTGCTTTTACCCAATTTAAAATCTTCTCTTTATTCATATACTATGTACCCTCTCTTTCTCAATTAAATCTAAACTTATGTCATTTTGTATTATAACTACTGGTCTTGTACCATCTTGCTCCGACCCTATTGAATTATCTATATTGCACCAAAAAACATCTCCCCTTTTACACCTCACGAAATCACCTCACAATAGGAATATATCTTTTAGGTAAATCTATAGGTCTAGTACTTTCATCATATTTATAGTGTAATATACCATTCTTTGTAGTTCTATAAGCACTTTTACAATTAATTACTAGCTGCTCTGTATTCATTGATTTTTTCAATCTATTGTCAATTTCTCTTTTAGCACATCTTCTTATATGTCTATTTAATTTTTCAATTTCAAATCTGTGTTTTTTTCTTTTTTCATGTAACGCCTTTATTTTAGCAAAATCTTCTCTAGTCCGAATATTTCTCTTAATATAGTTCTTTACAGTGTGTACACTTATCTCTAATTCTTCTGAAATCTCAGACGGGACAAATCCCGCTTTATATAAAGATAAAATGAACTTTTTAACTTTTTCTTTCTCCAAATACATTCCCCCATTCTAAAAAAAGTATATAATTATGACTATGTAGTTTGAATGAGGGGTCATTTCTTTAAAATGTATATTTATTCAAACTCAATTCATAAATAAAGTATAAAATTACAGAACTGTGACTATGTAGTTCAAGTGAGGGGTCATTTTTCAATTTTTCCCTTACTTTAAAACTAATTTAAAAATCACATAACTTATAAAAAATAATATAACTATGACTATGTTGTCTGATTGAGGGGTCATTTTCCTTCCCTCAATCAATTCACAAAGTCAAAAATTTAAATTTTATGAAATCGGTTGAAAAAACTAAATTTAATTAAATTTTCCAACTTCCTTATATCAAAGATAACAAAAAAAAATAGCCTTGTCAACAATTCGTTTCTTTATTTTTGCTTCGTTTTGTTTCATAGGCTGTAATAAGGTGATTTAGAGGTGATTTATATGAGACTAAATATTCCAAATAACTTGAAAAAATTTAGATTAGAAAAAAACTTAACTCAATTAGAACTATCAAAAAAATTAAATATATCTAGACAGAGACTTTCAAATTATGAACTTGGAAACAGAGAGCCTGATTTATTGACATTATTAAAGTTATCAAATTTTTTTAATTGTTCTATTGAAGAATTAATTTTAGATGATTTTGAAATACCTAATCAAATTAATTCTAATAAATTTAATATTAATAATTATTCAAAAATTTTATTTTTAGAAAAATTTAAAAATGAAAAAAAAGAATTGATTAAACAACAATTAGATATTCCTTTAGAAATTAAAAGATTAGAAAAATTGTTATATGAAGATATTCCAAATAAAATTAAAGAGATTGATACTCTAATAAAATTTTTAGAAAGTAATTCTCAAGAAAATAATAATTTTAAAAATACTAAAAACGATACTGAATTTTCAAGTGAATTATCAATAGATTTAAAAAATTTATCTGATGAAAAAACATCAAAAGAAAAAAATATAGATGATTATTCTAAGAAAAAGAAATCTGTTAAAATACCAGTTTACGATTTACCTATTTCAGCAGGAGTTCCAAAATACAGTGAAGAACCAATAATTGATGAATTAAGAACTTTAGAGTTAAAAAGACCATTAACAGAAGATAACTTAGAAGAATTTTATATATTAAAAGTCAGTGGAGATAGTATGAACAATATAGTTGATGATGGAGAAGAAATCTTAATACAAGGAACTAACTGTGTAGAAAATGGAGAAATTGCAGCAGTTACTTTATTAAATGATAGTGATAGTACCATTAAATATTATTATAGACATGGCAATGAAATTATATTAAAACCCAATAGTTCTAACCCAAAACATCATACTCAAAAATATAATTTGGATGAAGAAGAAATATTAGTACAAGGAAGATACATAGGAAAAGTAAAAGATTATTTGATACAAAGTGAAAGAGATTAACGTATTTGTTAATCTCTTTTTAAAAAAATATAATATTCTTATAGATGAATTTATATAAAAATAATCTGAAAAATTTTTCAATTTTATATTGCTAGTCCAACTTTCTATTTTTAATACATCTATTTAGCTCGAAATTACCCTTATTTATCTCCAAAAGTAGTTTTTGGTAGGAATAGGACCTTATCAGACAAAAACCTCTTAAAATCGATTTTAGACGTTGTAAATTTAACTTATAAGTTTATATTTAGATATTATTCCATAAAACAACAACTAATTTACATATATCTGATATTATTCTCTATTATATATAACTATATTGTTGTTGTTTATATATTGTTTGATATGTTTATATTGTTTAATATGTTTAGGACACCCTTTGAGTCCAGTATTTTCAATGGTTACCATTTTTAAAAGCAACTTTTAGTTAGTTAAAAACAACTTTTAGTTAGTTAAAAACAACTTTTAGTTAGTTAAAACAACTTAGTTTGTTGAAGGTTGCTTTTAGTTATGATATTATTTCTTTGAGGTGATTTTTTTGATTAAAAAAAATTATATAGTTTCACATAGTAATGATTTAGCATATAGCAAATATAATTTATCTATAAATTCTCAAAAATTAATAATGATTTTGGCTTCAAATGTACAACCAAATGATAATAAATTTAAGGAAATTGAATTTTCAGTAACTGAATTAGCTGAAATTTTAGAGGTTAGTAAAGAGAATATCTATAAAGAGCTACCTAAAATAACTGCTGAATTGGTTAGTAAGCTAATTTTATTTAAATACAATGACGAACTAGGAAATGAATGTTTTATGCAAGGAACTTTTTTAAGTACTGCTGAATATAAGAAAAATTTAAGTAAAGTTTTATTAGAATTTAGTCCTAAAATAGCTCCTTACCTATTGGAATTGAAAAAATATTTTTCTAAATATAAATTATATAATCCATTAAGTTTTTCAAGCAAATATTCACTAAGATTTTATCAATTATTTAAAGCAAATGAGATCAAAAGAGAATTTTGTATAGAATTAAGAACTATAAGGGATATTTTAGATTTGAAACAGAAATCTTATGAAAAATATAATAGATTAAAAGAAAAAGTTATAAATATTTCAGTAGAAGAAGTTAATAAATTTACTGATATTTATGTTGAGTTTGAAGAAATAAAAACAGGTAGAAAAGTAACCGCTCTTAAATTTTACATAAAAGAAAATTTAAAAAATAAAAAAGATAGTAATTTTGCAAAAATAGAAAATAAAATAGAAGAAATTAAAGAGAAAAAAGAAAATGATATAGTTCAAGATGAAGAAGAAAAAGAAAGAAAAATAGATGTGTTTGAAGATAAAAATATTAAATATTTATATGAGCTATTTGAAGAAAAAATAAGAAAAAAAAACATAGAAAAAATATTAGAAAATGCAGAAAATGATATAGAAAAAATAGAAAGAATTTATAATTATTCTAAAACACAAAATATAGATAATTTAGTTGGATTTATGATTAAAATGGTTAAGGGAGATAATTTCGTAGAACCAATAGAAGATAAAAAACAAATAACTTTTAATGATTTTCCTCAAAGAGAGTATGATTTTGATAAACTAGAAGATAATCTATTAAGACATTATCAAGATGAAAATATTCAAATAGAAGACGATTTAAAAAATAATGATAATGAATTAGAAATAAATGATATAGAGCAGGAAGAAGAAAAAGAAGAAATTATATATCGTTCAGAAATAGATACAGTAAAGATGTTTTTAGAAGAACAACTAAAAGGAATTTTTGGAGAAGTAAAATATAAAACATGGTTAAAATATGGGGTAGATAATTTAGATATAGATGATCAAAATATAGTACACTTTTATTTTACAAATTCATTTGCATTAAGTATGTTTGAAAGAGATTATAAAGATGTTTTACTAGAACTTATAAATAGCATTGAACCATTATTAAAATTAAATACACTTGTTAAAGTAGATTAAATTTAATCTACTTTTTTTATTATAAAAGATTCAATTAACAGTATATTTTAAAAATAAAATTACTTAGACTGAATAATTAAGATAAACAAGAAATATGGTTTGGTTATTAAAGTGTTATTTGGATTTTAATGGATATAAGTCTTAGTATATCAAAATTAAATAACAAATTATAGTCTTTTAATGAAATTATTTCCATGTTAAAATTTAGTTATATTGTTTTAATATGGGAGGATGGAATATGAAAAAAACTAATTTAATAAAATCAATTGCAGGAGCAATGGTTATTCTTATGGGGATATCATCAACTGATCTTGTTAAGGCCGATACTATACAAAATAAAAAATTTGAATCTATAGTTCAAGTGAATGATGTAGAAATACAAAAAACTCTACATGGATACTTGAGTAATAAATGGGAAGAAGCAAAAGAAGTAAAAATCATAAATAATGAATACATTGCAAAAGATAGTTTGCAAAAAACTTATGATAAGCTTAAATCACAATATGAGCATAAATGGCGTGAAGAAATTAGCGAAAAAATTGAATGGTACAAAATGAATATAAATATAAATTCAATAGATATTGTTAATGGATTTATAAAAGTTGATGTTAATAATGATGTTACATTCCAATATGAAGGTGTGGATGTTACAAGTGGTATTAAAGAGCATCATATAATATATCTTAAAGAAGAAAATGGAAATATATTGGTTGATAAAGATATTTTTGATGATTCACTATCAGAAATAGAAGATATAAAAAATATAGAAACTGACTTTTCTATAGATTATAATTTTAATAAATATATTAATGAAAAAATAGAAAAAGTTACTTCTAATTTAAAAGTAATAAATGATTCTATAAATCAATATAAATCGGATATGAAAAAAAATATTAAATTATCTAAAGATAATTTAAACAGTAGTACTAGATTATATCCACGTTATAATGGATCTAAAGCTGCATCTTGGGCTCTTCAGCATGTATATGATAATGAGGTATGGCCAGGTGACAATTGTACTTATTTCGTTTCTAGTGCATTACATGCAGGAGGGCTTCCAACCGATAAGACTTGGTATAAGGATAAATGGTGTCCTGCTTGGATAAGAGTAATTGAATTAAGAAATTGGTTATTAAATAAGGGTTATGCAAAAGAAACTGTAGGACAAGCTTATGGTAATGAAGGGGACGTAATTCAATTGTTTAATAAATCTAAGAACAATTGGAGTCATTCAGTTATTGTTACGTATACTAATCATCGATATGGCAATTGTTATGTTTCAGCTCATAGTAATAAAGCTTATAATGTGTCAGTAAGAAATTATTATCCATCTTCAACATATTCAAATGCAAGAACTTTAAGATTATCATAATATGGAACCAGTATGAATAAGAAATTAAAAATTACAGTAATAGCATTTGTATTTGTATTTAGTATGCTTTTTATCTTTATAAGAATTGGTAATTCACCTGAAAGCGTAATAAAAGATTATATAAAATATATGGATACACAGAATATCAATAAATTAAACAGTTGTCGTACTTATAATTATAGAATATCAAATGAAGGTTTAGAAACTATAAAAAATATAGAAAGTATGAAATTGCTTGATATAGAAGTTATAAATGATGAATCTATTTATAACACATATATGCATAATGGGAACGGATCACTTTATCATGATTTATCAATAAATGATATAAAAATATATCAAGTTAAATATGATATAAAATATAAAGATGATAATAAAGCAGTTACTGATAGCGGAGAATATATAAAAAAATATTTCTTGATTAAAGAACATGGTAGTAGAAAATGGAAAATAGATGATATAGGCCAATGATACTTTAATTATGCCTTATATAAAAATATTTCATAAAATAGCTTAACTTAAATTGAATATTTTAATGATTTTAAACCATTTAAAAAGGATGATTTTAAAAAAATCATCCTTTTTTATTTAGTATAAGTAACTATTTTTCTAAATTTTAAAAATTAAATACAGTTGTTAAAGTAGCTATTTGTATTTTTAAAATTATTTTATCCGACTATATTATATTACCATAAAATTCATAATTTTATAAGACTTGTATTTACACCTTATTTCCCTCAAACTTATATTAAAATAGAAGGGGGAATTTATTATGAATAATAAAAAAAATAACTAGTCCTATATTAAGTGGAGTGCTAACAATGTCTATAATAGATCAACCTGTATTAGAAAAAGCTAATGAACTTGCTAATAATTCTACTCCTATTATAGGAAAAAATAATCAATATAAAGAATATTATCAAAACATTATTGAAAATAGAGTCAAAATATTAACAGATACAGACTTTGATAAAATAAATAATATAGTACTTGAAAAAGAAAAAAGTAATCCAGAAACTGTTGTTAAATACATCAATAACGGATGACTATGGAAAATTATAAATAATAAACTTACAGTTACGATTCTAGTGGAAGAAGGTAAATATCATGAATAAAAAAGTATTTATAATATTAATAACAATTATATTATTTTCAGTTTTAATATACTTTACAATCTTCTCTAAAAATTATATAAATATAGAAATTAAAAACAATACAAATTCAACAATAAATAATTTAAAAATAACTTCAAAATCGTTGAGAAACGACATAAATATTCCAACAATAAAATCAAATGAAAATTATAAAATTAAAATAGATCCAGAAAAAGAATTTACAGAAGGAGCAGCAAGCATTCAACTAGAGTATATTAATACAAAAAATCAGAAAGAACTTTTCACTATAATAGGATATACAGAAGGCTCTGCTGAAAATGTAAAAATATTACTCAAAAATTATGAAAAAGGAAGATTGATTATTAATATAAATGGAGAAGAAATGCATGGTGTAAGCGAGAAAGAAATGTATGGAGAAGAAACAAATACAAATCAAAATTAAAACCTAATAGTTCTAACCCAAAACATCATATTCAAAAATATAATTTAGGTGAATAAGAAATATTAGTGCGAGGTAGATCCATAGGAAAAGTAAAAGATTATGTGAAAGAGATTAACGTATTTGTTAATCTCTTTTTTAACAAGAAAATGTAATATTCTTACAGATAAATTTAAATAAAAATAAGTTGAAAAATTTTTCAATTTTATATTGCTAGTCCACCTTTTTGTTTTTAATATATCTATTTCGCTTAAAATCACCCCTATTTGCCTTTAAAAATAGTTTTTGGTATAAATAGACCTTATCAGATAAAAATCCCTTAAAATCGATTTTTGGCGCTATAAATTTAACTTATAAGTCTATATTTAGATATTGTTCCATAAAACAACAACTAGCTCCCATATATTCGATATTATTTTCTCTATATATATAAATATTATATATAACTATATTGTTGTTGTTTATATATTGTTTAATATGTTTATATTGTTTAATATGTTTAGGACACCATTCTAGCCTAGTGTTTTCAATGCCTCTCATTTTTTAATATACCTTTTTCATACCCAAATATACCTTTTTCATACCATAAATATACCTTTTTCATACCCAAATATACCTTTTTCATACCATAAATATACCTTTTTCATACCTAAATATACCTAAACTTTATAAAAGGTATATTTATGGTATAATGGTTTTAGGAGGGATTTAAATTGAATAAAAATAATTTAGTTAGTAAGAGTAATGAATTAATAAAAGCAAGATACAATTTAAATTTGCAAGAACAAAAACTTATATTAACTTTAGCTAGTTTAGTTCAGCCAGATGATAGTGAGTTTAAAACATATTCTTTTTCTGTGAAAGAATTTATGGATTTATTAAATATAAAAGATAAAAGTACATATAAAAATTTAGATAAAGTAATAAAAAGTTTAATGGAAAAAACATTTATTATAAAAAAAGATTATAATAAATTTATAAGAATATCGTGGTTAAGTAGTTCTGAATACTCAAATGGTACAGTTGAATTAGAGTTTAGTGGAAAACTTAAACCATATTTATTAAAATTAAAAAGCAATTATACAAGTTATAAATTAGAATATGCATTAAAATTAAGAAGTTGTTATAGTCTTAGAATGTATGAAAATCTTCAATCAAATATATTCAAAAAATCTTTTATAATAAATATTGATGAATTAAAATCTATTTTAGAAGCTGATTCAAAAACGTATAATACATATGGAGTATTTAAACAGAAAATTTTATTAAAGGCTCAAAAAGAGTTGAAAGAAAAAACAGATATAGAATTTGAGTTTGAAGAAATAAAAACAGGGAGAAAAGTAACAGCTCTTAAATTTTATATAAAGGAAAATAAGAAAAATAAAAATAATTTTATAGAAGTAGAAAATAAAATAGAACTAGATAAATTTGAAGATGAAAATATCAAATATTTATATAATCTATTTGAAAAAAAAATAAGTAAAAAAAATATAGAAAAAATATTAGCAAATGCAGAAAACAATATAGAAAAAGTAGAAAGGATTTATAATTATTCTAAAACACAAAATATAGAAAATTTAGTTGGATTTATGCTTAAAATGGTTAAAGGTGATAATTTCATAGAACCAGTGGAAGATAAAAAACAAATAGTATTCAATGACTTTATTCAAAGAGAATATGATTATGATAGTTTAGAGAATAAATTATTGGGTTGGGATAAGGATAATCAAGATGAAAATACTCAAATAAAAGATAACTTTAAAAATAATGATAGTGAATTAAAAATAAATGACATAGATCAGGAAAAAGAAGAAATTATATATAGTTTAGAAATAGATACAATAAAAAGCTTTTTAGAAGAACAGCTTATAACAATTTTTGGTGAAGTAAAATATAAAACATGGTTAAAATACGGAGTTGATAAGTTAGATATAGGAAATAAAGATGAAGTGCAGCTATATTTTTCAAATCTCTTTGCGCTAAATATGTTTGAAAGAGATTATAAAGATATATTATTAGAGCTTATAAATAGTATTGAACCAAATTTAAAATTAAAATCAGTTATTAAATAAATTAAAAATGTTTATAATTTGATTTAGTTAGAAAAATAGATTTAAAATTAAAACTAGTATAATAAAAAAAGAGATTACTATCTTCTCCTAATCTAGTAATCTCTTTTTTTGCTATAAAATTTTACAAAAGTAAAAAAGTAAAGTTTATAATATTATAAAATATAGTTATATATATAATATTAAATAAATATAAATAAATTCTTATCTAAATATGTATAAAATAAAAAGAGCAATACCTATATTTAATTTTATAAAGTAAGGTAGTACTCTTTTTTATTAGTAAATCACTCAGGCATTGAAGCAATTGAGCTTTTAAAACTATCTTCAAGTGAAGAGTTTTTTATTTGAAGTTTTTTTTCTATATTTTCTATATCATCAATATTTTCAGTTTCAACTGTTATTTCATCACTATAATTAATAAAACTATGATTTTTTAAGTCTTTAATCATACCTTTTATTTCCTCAAAATTTGTTTTTTTAGGTAATTCTACTAGTATAATTCTTTCTAATGCTGAACTTGCACTAGAAAGGTTATATTTATTTTTATATTCCTCTATAGTTCTAATAACATCTTCCTCTAAACTATATGCTTTTGTTTTTTTCATATAATATCTCCTTTAGAAGTTCATTGTTCCCATTAACCATAGTCCTTTTGCAGTAGCCATTTGAGGTTCTTGAACAATTTTGAATTGTTTATCAAACTTCATATTTAATACTGTTCCTCCAGCGATGAAAATATCCATTTCAGATAAGTTAATCCATTTATCTTCTACTGTTTGTTCTATATTTTCACTTGCTATAATATAAGCCTTTTCTTTCAAGTTATCGTAATCATCACTAGAATCTATTTCATTTAGATCCTTTATTATTCCTTGTTCCATAAGTTTATCTTTAACATTTGACATTACACTTCTATTTCCAAATTCAATAGTATCACTTTTTTTGTCATTAAACTTTAATCCTTTATCAAAATATGATAATTCAGTAGTTCTAAAACCTATACTTACTAAACCAACTGGCTTAATATTTTTTTCATTGTTTCTTACCTGCCAGTAAAGAGCAGCGTCACTTTCTCTACCTATCATAATATCTGCAATAGTAATATTTTTATATCCACCATTAATTTTATCTTTTATTTTTAGGTTTTTGCCTTTATATGTTTCAATTATTTCTTCTAGAACAGACTTTCTAAATGATTTATATGGAACACCTAACATTATTTTTATATTATCTTCAACTGCTAATTTATTTAATGCTGCTGCCATTAAAACTTGAACTGTATTGCTAATTTTACTATCCTTACTATTTCTAATAGGTGTTTGGCTTTCTTTTTCTGCTAGGAGTCCTACAAACCAATCTTCATTAGAATATTCTATCAATATAGGATCATTATGTTGACTAAAATCTAGTTCTCTACCTTCCCCTATGATACTTTTAAATAAGCATTCTTTAACTATCCCATTTATTTCTGTATACCCTTTAACGTACCCCCTACCTATATCTAATCCTATTATTTGCGTTTTTATACTAGTTTTATTCATTTTTTATACCTCCACAATAACATTATTAATAGATCAAAATTTTACTATTGATTTTTCAATATATAAGTTAATTATAAATAGGTGTTATTGAGTTGTCAATAATATAATATTGATATACCAATAATAAAGAATTTAGCATATTAGTATATATTGAAATCACAATGTATTAATATTGTAATTTAAATATGAGGTTTATAATACAGAAATAGATATTGAAATCACAATATATTAACATTGTGATTTCAATAGTATATGTTGATTTATGTTTAAGATATTTATATATTGAGAATTAAATACAAAGATATTGTAATCTCAATATATTAATTTTACGAATAATATTTTATAATGATATTTATTTTTTGCAATAATATATAAGGTTTAATTATATATGTTTATTTGAATTTTTGGAGTATAAAAATGCATAAATCATAAAGATTGATTTAATTAAAAACTTTTTTAGTATAATATTTTAATTTTTATAATAAGTTTATTTCTTTATTTATATTAATCAGACAAATCATTTTATAAAAAATTAAAATAAAAAACCGTCATTCCTTATTGAATGATGGTTTTTTATTTGTGAATCATGTTGATATTTTTATTAATTTAATAAAAATTTTTATGTAATTATAAATAATAAACTAAATAGTATTTACAATTACATAAAAATTATCAATAAATAAAGTATTAGAAATATTATTTTGATAATACTTCTAATACTTTATAATAATTTGGATTATCAGTTACATCATTACAATATTCAACATATATAACTTTATTATTTTCATCTATAACAAATACAGCTCTAGCTAATAAACCAATATTATCTATGTATACGCCATAGTTTTTTCCAAATATTCTATCCTTATAATCTGAAAGTGTAATTATATTTTTTATACCTTCTGAATCACACCATCTTGTTTGAGCAAATGGTAAATCAACTGAAATTGCATATATAGTAGTATCTTTAAATTTTACAGCTTCTTTGTTAAATCTTTTAATTTCTAAATCACACACGGGTGTATCTAATGAAGGAACTGTTAAAAATACTCTTTTTCCTTTTGTATCTTTTAATGATACTGATTTTAATTCATCAGTTAATAAAGTAAAATCAGGTGCTTTTTGATTAACTTTTACTTCGGTTCCTATAATTGATACTTTTTTTCCATTTAATGTTATATTCATTTTAGTCACTCCTTTAAGTATATTAAAAATAATAAATATTATATAGTTATAGTCTTTATACAAATACATTTTATACTTTTTAAAGATAAATTATATAGATTATATTTAAATGTTTTCTTAATAAAATCTTATTTTAATATGTATAAAATAAAAAGATGTATAAATAATAAAAAACTCATAATCTAACGTTTGTTGTTATATCATAAATGGATATTAATATTTTAAATAATATCCTCGTAAATGAGACTAAATGAAAAAAGGGAGATCATTGTAATAAGGAATTTTTATAATGGGGGCTTGTTGCACGACATGTTGTACTTGTTATATGTGTTTGTTGATTAGGTATCTATATTTTATTTTAAGAGCTTTGATGGAGTTCCCCCATCTTTATATTGGATTTAGAAAAAGTCTTTATTTGGAGTTAAATAGAGAGAAATTTAGCCCCTTGAGGGGTTGGGGTGATTTTTTTTGAATTCTTTAGAATTCTCCTTGTTTTTTTATGTGATTAATAATCATTTACGAGGATATTGTATACGAGTTTAAATAATCATTTATCTATTTAATCAAACTCCAGAAATGAACGCTTTCTATATAAAACTCTTAATAAAAAGAAGCCCTAAAGAAAAACTTTAGGGCTTCTTTTTATTTATTTCAAATTTTTAATTTCTTCTTCACTTAATCCTGTTATTATTGCTACAGTTTTTATATCTAACCCGTTACTTAGTGCTTTTTTTGCTACTTCTATACCCTTATTTTTTTCTCCTTTCTCCAATCCTTTTTTCTCTGCATTTTCTAGAGCTGATATTTCATCATATATAGCCTTTTCTCTCATATTATATCTTTCTCTTTCTTTACTATCCATACTTAATCTATATAATTCAGTTTTTGCTAATCTTATTTCCTCATAGCTTAACTCCAACTGTCTTACAACATTACTTTCGGGTTCTTTTAAAAATTCTAACCATCGTCCTAATGCGTCTATCTTTTCTACATCTTCTAAATCTTCTTTATTTCCTAACTCATTGAACTTAGGAAGTTCTATAAAATGTATTTCTTCTATATCTGTTAATTCTTCATTTGTTGTTATTTCTTTTAACCTATATACATTATGATACTTTTCATTATCTAAATACTTAAAATTTAATATATTTATACATACTGTTCTCTCTAACTTATTATAGTTTTCTCTATTTTGTATTTGCTCTGAATACATCTTACTCCAATAATATAACGTTCTTTGTATCATGTTATACTCATTTTTAACTTGTATCTCTATGTTTATATGCTCTTTATTACTTGTTATTGCCTTTATATCTAATCTACTAAATTTATCTTCTATAAATTCTTTATCTATATCATTATTTTTTACTTCTACTTCTTTTATTGGATTTATTGGTTTTATTACTGCATTTAAAAAATCTATAAGTATTGGCTTATTCTTTTCTGTTCCAAATATTTTTTTAAATACAAAGTCTATCTGTGGATTTAGCAATGTTCTAATTACCATTCTTAACACTCCTTTTCCTTTTATCTTTATTATATCTTATTTATTTATTTAAAATCTATCTAAACATCATATATGATTACTTCTACTACCTACTATTAATATAATAACTGTAAGTATTTTTATGTAATTCATAATAATTAGACTACTTATTTTTTTATACTTCCTATGTTCTTTAAAGGCCAAATTCTAAATTGAACTTTACCAATTATATCTTTTCCCTTTATAAATGGTTCTTTCCAATATCTTGAGTCAAATGAATTACTCCTATTATCTCCTAAGAAAAAATATCTATCATCTGGAACCTTATATCGGCCTTCAAAACTTACAGTATTATTTATATAGTCCTCATTCAGTTTTTTTCCATTAACATATATATTAGTTCCTTTGAATTCAATTTCATCTCCTGGTAACCCTATAAGTCTTTTTACAAGAATCTCATTAAGTTCATCAGACTTAAATATAATTACATCCCCTCGTTTTAAATTACTCGGATTATATACTCTAGTAACTGCTACTCTATCGCCTACATTTAATGTAGGAACCATAGATTCACTTGGTATATATGCTGTAAATATAATAAATTTATTTATTAGTATAACGGTTAATATTACCCCAACAAATTCAAATATAGTTTTTTTTATATTTTTATATTTTTTATCCAATATTTTTCTACTCCCTTCAATAATAATTTATTTAAATTAAATCAAGATTTACTATAAATCTATCAGGAGCATTACCTAGATAATGAAACGGATAACAAGTTATTAACGTAAGGCTTGGGTAATTTTTTTGCTCAAATATTGAGGAATCTTCCGGATTTGTAATATAATCTTTTTTTACTTTAAATTTATATGTATTTTTTAAGTCTTCAATTTCTATCTCATCATTATCTTTTATATCCTCTAAAAAACCAAATGTTGTTTCTCTATGACCTAATATTATCGCTGTTCCTTTATCCCCTGGGTAAATTCCATTTTCATATAATGTAGCTCCATTTTTTAAATTTTCTTCTGTAGCACCTTTAATAATTGGTATCTGTTCTCCTGTTTTCTTTACTATTATTTTTCCTACTATTATTTTTCCATCTACATTTATTTTATTTTTATCATTCTTATTAACTTCAATTTTTTTACTATCCCATTCTTTTATATTTCTCGATATTTTTTTATTGTCAATTTCTATTTCTATAAACTTATAAATAATCTTTCCAACTCCAAATACAAAAAGTAATACACCTATAAATATTATAACTCTTCTTAGTTTTAGTATTTTCATTATTTACCCTCCTTAGTTATCATAAAAATAAAAGGATCTTATTATAAAAATAAGATCCTTTTAATGAAAATCACAAGTTAGCGCATATTAAGTATTTATACACAGAACTAAGAACTATTTAGTACAATCACTAAATAGTCCTCTTACTTTAGTAAATTTTAGTATAAAACTGTACAAAAATATTATACCACATAATTCAATATATAACAATAAGAAACATAAATGTTTTTATTTTCAAACATATCAATCTTATTTTTATGAAATTGATATTTATGTTGCACATATTGATAATGCAAGTATTTTCTTTTTTATAATTATTATCTTATTTTATTTATCTACTTAGAATAATCTATTGAAAAATTAATTGTTCCTACGTATTTACCATAACTTCCTTTAAACTCAGATTTAGTTGCTTTGATAATAAAATTCTTTTCTTTATTTGAACTATTTAATGTTATTAATGGGTCTTTTGGATTTGTTAATCTGCTATTAAAGTCTTTATAAACACTTACTGGAACATAATCTGAACTATTTGAAAAATTAATAACTCTAAATATTGGATCTGTATATATTTTAAAATTACCTTTTAAGGTTATTGATGGATCTGATATTAACTTTATTGGTGTTTTTGCTCCAACCATATTATATACAGTTGGTTTAACTTCAGGTCTATTGATTGGATCTATATCAGGTGCATTTTCATCCTGAAGATCTTCCATCTTTATTTTACTTGGAATTTCTATCAATACACTTGGATCTGTTATTTGCCTTATATTAACATTAACAGTCCCTGAGAATTTATCAGCATCATTTTGCCAACTATAGCTTAAATCATTCATTGAATCATTCAATCCATTCCAAGTTATTTCTCCTGTAGTAGAATTATAAGTTCCACTTGGTAAAATATTAATAGCTGCTTCTTTTCCGCCATTTTTTCCTATTATGATGTTTTCTAATGTATATTCACTTCCAATATTGTATTGATTACTTTCATTTATATTTATATTTATAACTTGATCTAATCCATTAAAGCTTCCACTTTTACTTCGTATACTATCTATAATATTTTTTATTGGGCTTATATCACCTATATTATTATGGCTTATACTTAAATAAGTTAACCTGTTTAAAGCAGCTAGTGAACTTATATCACTTATTTGATTGTAACTAAGATTTAATTCTTTTAACTTAGTTAATACTGTTAAATATATTATATCATCTATACTGCAACCTGATGCTCTAAAAGTTCTCAATATAGTTAAATTAGATAAGTCTGGTATATCATTTACTGGATTCCCACTAATATCTAAAAGTCCTATCTTATTAGTGGCTAATTTAGTTAATGTTTTTATATCCTTAATATTATTATCTCTTAAATCTAATCCTTCAATATTAATACAATATTGTAATCCTTCAATATTACTTATATTCTTATTATTTAAAGTTAACCTACCGGTTAATCCTTCAAGTTGGGACTGAGTAATATCTGATGTTAATTGTGTTTGTCCTAAAATTTTGTTAAGTGCAGCTTTTAAGTTAGCATCTTGTATATTTACTGCTGGTTCAGGTATAACATTTTGAGTTACTGTACCACTATATGTTCCAGTTGCTGAACCAAGGGTTACATTTTTAGTAAATGTATAAGATTTATCTCCATAACTAGTTATATTTTTAAATTGCACTTTATCACCAACATAATCATAATCACTTGATTCTAATGGAGTTATAAGGCTTCCATCTTTATCTTTTATAATATTATCAACATTTGCTGTATTACCAAATGAAATAACTTCAGATCCTCTTATATTTTGATTATCTAATCTTAATGAAGTTAAATTAAATAATCCTGATAATGGACTTATATCACTTATTTTATTGTTATCTAAATATAACGTAGTAATAGTAGTTAATCCACTTAGTGAACTTATATTACTTATTTGATTATTTCTCAAATCTAAATATCTTAATTTTTTTAAATTCTTTAAAGAATTTATATCATTTACCTGTGAATCACTTATATTAATAAAATCTAAATTAACTAAATTAGATAAAGGACTTATATCACCTATCGAATTATTAAATAGACGTATTCCTCTCAACTTAATTAAATCTTTTAATTTAGTAATATCTTTAATATTATTGTCTTGTAAATTTAAATTAGTTACATTGGTACAATACTCTAGTCCTGTTAAATCAGATATGTTTTTATTATTTAAGTTTAATACCCCAGTTAAACTATTTAATTCAGAATTTGTAATATCTTGAGTCGGTTTTCTATTTATTTCAATATTTTTATTTAATGCTATTTTTAGATTTATATCCGGTATATTAACAACTCCATTAACGATAACTTCTCTTGTTAATGAAGTTGTATTTCCAATTGAATTTGTTGCTGTATAAGTTACTATATATTTTCCAGGTACATCTAAGTTTACATTTGATGAATCTACTATAACCTTTACTGATCCATCAACATCATCTGTTGCTGTTACTCCTGCTGAGAAATCATATGATTCTCCTGTTTTTATTTCTATTGGTGTATTTGCTAAATCTTCTACTCCATCAACTGTTATTATTGGATTCATTGAATAAGGAATTAATTTTATTTTATATTTTACTTCTGTGCTATTAGGAATGTTTATGGTTAATCTACTATATTCTTTTAATGGTACGTTCCATTTTAATAATTTGCTTGAAATAGGTTTTGCTTCTGTTAAAGTGAACCTAATATTATTATTTGACTCTAATACTACCTTTAAATTTTTCCCATCTTTAGATAATAACGCTTCCTTACCATTTTCCGAAATTTGTATTTTTGCTTTTGTAAGCCCAAACCAATATACATCAGAAGCTTTTTTATTTTTAATAAAATCTTTTATCTCTAATATACCTGTTTTTTTATATAAAGAAATATTTCTATTTACAAGTGAAGCATTATTGCTGTAAGCATTAGTTAAATCAGATTTAATTGAATATTTTTCATTTGTTTCAAAAAAATCCCCCAAAGTCACTTTAGCATTATAAATTTGATCTTCCTTTTCATCTGGATTTATTACAATCGTATTATGACCTTCAGCCCTTTTTTTAAAGTACCTCCATCTTTTTCCATTAGCCTTATTATCTGAATAACCTTCTAAATTATAATCATCTGGTCCTAAATCTTCAAACCATCTGATTCCATTATTCTCATATATAAAACTTCCTATATCTAAATCACCATGACTTTGTCCATTTTGTCCAACTTTAAATGCCATTTCTGACTTGCTTTTATTATCTATAGCATTTTGTTTATTATTAAACAACGCTATACCAGAATCTCTAAATAATTTGACTTCATCTTTAATATACTTATAATCTGTTGATTTTATACCTTCATTCCATATTAATTGTAAAGTAGCATTACTTCTTTTGTTATATTTATTATATACATTAATATAAAAGTCATTATTAAATTTTTTACCAAAAAACAGTAATATATCTGGATAAAAATCAGTGACTGGATTAGTATCTCCATGATTAAATACTCCACGCTCTCCATTCATATATATAATAAAATCACCAGCATTTTTTAGAGATTCATAATTAGATAACCCAAAGTCTGTATTTACAGAAGAATCTAATGAAGAAATAAAATAACTTAAATATACTAAAGCATACTCAGCGTATGTCACACCTTCAAACCACGAACCATCTTTTCCAAATTTATTAATTAGAATAGGTAGTTTTTCCATTGAATTATTTAATACTTTAATAGCAGTTTCAGTTTTTTCTCCACCTATATCTCCAATTGCTAATGCACCTATCCCTAATCCACCATTACAAACAGAGTTCCAATTATTATCAGTTTCACTCCACCATGCTCCCTGTTCAATTTTATTTAATCCAACTTTTAATCCTTTATTTAATATTGTATTTTCAATCAATGTTTTTTGCTCTGGTGATAATTTATCATATATCCAGTCATAACCTAAAGCAACTCCAAAAGTCATTTCAGCTGTATCTAAAAAATGACTTGGATTCCAGTCAGGGAAGAATTTATAATTACAAACTCTTTCTAATTCTTTTATTAATCTATTAGAATATTTTTCTTCGCCAGTTAATTGATATGCTAACCCTAAATACTGTACTCTTTTAACTAATTCCCTACTTACAGGAAGCAACCTTTTGCCATCTAATATTTCATAAACAACAGGTTCTTTATCTAAATACGAATCTGCTATACTTTTAACTCTATTAAATTGTATTTTTAACTTTTCATTTGTTTTTATTTTTTCTTTTATATTTTCAATAATAGTTGCATTTATCATCAATCTTGGATGTGCTTCACCTCCTTTCTTTAATTTACTAATTATTTCTTCTCCCTTAGTAATAATATTTTTACTTTTTTTATTAGACATATTAGCTTCATATGAATACACATTAATCCATTGAAATGATAAAAATAATATTAAAAAAACTGTAATTTTTTTAATATTTAATCCCTCCTTTAGTATGTATAATTACAATCTCGATAGTAATTGAAATTTATATTTATTTCATTTATTGGTGATAAACCTTTACTTTATTTTCACCTTCAGATTATTTGCTCATATTAATATTTTCTACAAAATCTATACAGTACGTATTTGTTTGTGTTATTACAATGCTAGTTAACAATTTATTTAATTTCTATAAATAAACTTAATTTAATTTAAATGAATATATATCTGAAAACTCTATGCTACATTGTTCTATTTTTGAATTACTTTCAATTTTTAATGCTTTTATTTCTTCTTTTACTGTTCTCATTGGTATATAAAATACAAACTCAGCTCCTTCTTTATAATTTGTATTTACCCAAATTTCACCATTATGATTTTCTACTAAGTATTTAGTTAAATATAATCCTATTCCACAACCTTCTACGGATCTAGTATAAGTATTATCACCTTTCATATATTTTTTGAATATTTCTTTAGCACTTTCTTCACTTATACTTTCTCCAGTATTTCGTACAGATACAAACACTTTTTCTTTTTTTCTATCTACATTTATATTAACTTCTATTTTTCCATTATTATTAGTAAATTTAAGTGCATTTGCTATTAAATTTAACATTATTCTTTCTATAGAATCTAAATCACACGCTAAAATTAATTCTTCCTCATTAGTATCAAAAATAATCGCTATATTGTTACGTTTTATATACGCAACAGTAGATAAAACTATTTCTTCAATTAAACTAATAATATTGTTATTTTTAAAATTTAATTTATAAAATCCATTATCTATTTTTGTAGTATCCATAATATTGTTTATTAATCTTAATAATCTATATGAATTTTGAATTATACATTTTAAATGCTTTTTTAAATCACTATTTTCTAAAGTGCCTTTATCAATATAAAAAATTAATAACTGTATAGTTGAATTTATAATATTTATAGGTGTCCTAAACTCATGAGATATATTAGATAAAAAATTAATTTTCATATTTTCTAAGCCAATACTATTTCTCAGTTCATTATTTTCTTTTAATATATTTTCGTAATCTTTTTTTAAATTACTTGGGTATTTAAAATTCATTATAGAACTACTTAATTTACTACATAATTCTTTAATGAATATTTCATCATTATAACTATATTTATATAAATCATCATAGCAAATATTTAATAAACCTATTAACTTATCAGCAATCTTTAAAGAATATACTTTAGAATTTTCTATTAGATTTTTATTTAAACTTTTCTCACGAATCTTATGTAATAAATTCATATTAAATAAATCTTCATTATCTAAAACATTAGTCATTTCATCATTTATATCTATTTCTATATACTTATTAAAAACCTTCTCTATATTATTGGTAGTCAAATATAAATTCATTTTATTAAGTTCTTCATCATATAAAAATAGATTAATGACTTCACACTTAAATACATCTTTAAGATTATTTAATATATCTTTAATGTCATCTTTATAGTTATAATCTGACTCATACAATAAATCCTTAGATAACTTCTCTAATTTATAGCTTATATTTCTTTGTATACTTGTTTCTTTTGCATTTCCACAAATATTCCCACTTTTTAACACAAATTTATGAACTTCATATATTCTTTCCTTTCCAGATTCTAAAGCCTTTTCTTCATGAAATATATCAGTATTTTTATTTAATACTTCTAAATCTGTTTGAAGACACTTTTCCGCAATATATTTATTTCTAAATTCAAAATCTGTCTTACCTATAATCTCGTCCTTTGATAAGCCCGCCTTCTGTGCTCCTAATTCATTTATATAAATATGTTTCCCATCTTTATCTTTTATCCATATTTCATATGGTAATTTATCTAAAATACTCTCTAAGTCCTCTATCGAATATAATCTATCCTTCCCCATTAAACCCTCTCCTATATTTTAAACATATTAAAATTATTCTTCCAAAAGCCTTACGTAGACTGCTCTTTGCATAATACTAAATAAACATCTTAAAAAAAATATTATTATTATACATAGTGATATACAAAATATAATTACATTAATTTCGCTCTTGAATATTACTGCAAATATGTTTGAAAATATAATTATAAAACTCATTATAATCATATTACTTCCAATCCATCTTACTATTAAATATTTAGTAATTTCTTTATCATCAATTCCACTCATAATATCAACTAACTTTTTCTTAAACATTGATATACCTAACCCACATAATGGTATAAAAATAATCTTATTAGAATAACTAATTCCTTTAAACAGTACTATTCCTAGCCCTAAAAAAAATAATCCTATAAGTAAAAAAATATATCCTATCATACACAACCCATCCAAACTTCTTTGAAATATGTTTTTAATAGTTAAAGTAATATTGAAAGATAATTAATCTTTCAATATTACTAATTTTGTTTTTACATTTGCACCATTCATACTAGTTTTATAATTTTCTAATGAATATGAACTTATTTTTATTGTTATATCATATGTTCCAGGTTTCATATCCTTTTTTAATGGAATCTTAGTTACTGCTTTTCCTGGTGGAATTAAATCTGTTTTATATAGAACTTCATTTGTATCGCTTAGTACTATTTCAAATTTAAAGTAAACAGGATTATAATCTGGATTCCATAATGCAACATAAGCAAATTCATCGCCTTCTTTAGCTTTTATTTCAGGATATCCAGGAATAGCTATTTTATTAGGATCCCAGTTTTCTGGTTTCTCCAATTTTGAAACATAATCATTTGCATTTGCATCTAAACTTGGTCCTTTATCTATTTTAGTGAAATAGATAGCTCCTACTGCTATAGTTAAAACACTAGCTAACATAATAAAAAACATTAACCAATTTTTCTTCATTATAGCGACATATTCATCTTCTTCACATTTCATATATCCAGCTACTTTATTTACACCCTTTTTGTGATAACCTACTACCCCTAACTTTAATTCTTTATTATCACTTTCAAGAATATAATCATTGCTACGTTTTTTCTCAACAACTTCCCCAACAATTTTTATTTCTTTTTCTCCACCATTTGGATACATTTTTTTTATTTTCTTTTTAGAATAATATCCCCATCTGTTTCCATTTTTATCTCTAAAGCTTTTATCATAATCCATTTCCTGTATATATGTTTTTTTCATTTATTTCCTCCAATCAAAGATTCTTAAAAAGTCAAAATTAGTTTATTTAAATAAAGTACATGATTTAATTAAAAATCATGTACTTTTTATCTTTATCTCTCAACTATCTCAATACAATGTGTATACTAATAAGTTTTATTATGCTTATCAGAATTTACCAAATTTATAATATTTTTTATATTAAGGTGTTGCTGTTTCTACTGTGTAAGTTAGTGTATCTGTATGAACTCCTGTTTTAGTAGCTGCTTGTTTTAATAATGCTTGTCCTTTTATTGTTGTATTAGTTTTAGTAAGTTGTCCTACTGTAGCATTATTAGTATTTGCTCCATATGCTAATGTGTAGTCTAATTTATCTGTATCATCAGCTAATTGAACTTTATAACCATTTGCAGATGCTACTGTTACATTTACTTTACTCTCTCCTGTATAAGCTGTATTTTTATCAGCTCCTTCTGTTAATGATACTGATGCATCTACTGGTTTATTTACTTCTGTAAATGATATTGCTGATGGGATTACAACTTGATAAGTTGGTGCTCCTGGATTATCTGGATCTGGAATTGATGTTGATGCATCATATGTAACAGGTACAGTTTGACTTCCTGTTGCAGCGAATGCTGTTACTCCTGATAACATTGATGTTGATGCTGCACATATTGCTAGTGCAAGTATTTTCTTTTTCATAATTGTTCTCTCCTTTTATTTGAAAATATTTTTTAAGAAATAATTATTTTAATTACTCCCCATGAAACATAATTCACATTAAGTAAATTATGTTTCATATGGAGGATTAAAAATCCACCTTACTTTTGTTTAAATTCTTTTCTACTTCCTATAACAATAGCTATAAGTCCTAAGATACTTAATAGAATTAATGAATTTATATTTTCATCATATCCTGTATTAGGTAATTTATCTAAATCATCACCATTAATATCTCCTTCATTATCTGGATTGTTTGGTTGATCATTGCTCGTAAATTCTATTCTTAATTTACTATCAATTGATATACCAGATATACCTATCATATATCCGCCATTTACTTCTACTAGTTTATTTCTTATATCTTCATCATTCCAAGTAACACTTTTTAAATTACTACCCTTATTTGGTACTAATTTAAATATTTTTTCTTGTTCTACACTCAGTTCATAAACTACAGTTCCTTGAATTATTTTTGCTGTTCCATCATAAACAGTTCCAGGTCCTATTACTTCAACTGAATTTCTATATTTGCTATCTTTCGATACATTATATTGAACTGGTATGCTAACTGATCCCTCAGCTGCATATGTCACAGCAGTCAGTTCTGCTGATACTATAAGAAAACATATCATTAAAACTAATTTTTTTTTAATCTTCAATGTGTTTCCTCCTTAATTAACCATTTGTAATATTTTATTTATCTAATGGTACTTCCTAAATTAATAAGAAGTTACCATTAGATTTTTCTACTTAGAATAGTCTATTGTAAAATTAATTGTTCCTGCGTATTTATCATAACTTCCTTTAAACTCAGATTTAGTTGCTTTGATAATAAAATTATTTTCTTTATTTGAACTATTTAATGTCATTAATGGGTCTTTTGGATTTGTTAATCTAGTATTAAAGTCTTTATAAACACTTACTGGAACATAATTTGAACTATTTGAAACACTACTAATTCTAAATATTGGGTCTGTATATATTTTAAAATTACCCTGTAAAGGTATTGATGGATCTGATATTAATTTTATTGGTGTTGTTGCTCCAACCATATTATATACAGTTGGTTTAACTCCAGGTCTATTGGTTGGATCTATATCAGGTGCATTTTCATCCTGAAGATCTTCCATCTTTATTTTACTTGGAATTTCTATCAATACACTTGGATCTGTTATTTGTCTTATTTTCACATTAACAGTTCCTGAGAATTTATCATCATCATTTTGCCAACTATAGCTTAAATCATTCATTGAATCATTTAGTCCATTCCAAGTTATTTCTCCTGTAGTAGAGTTATAACTTCCTCTTGGCAAAATACTGATAGCTGGTTCTTTTCCACCATTTTTTCCTATTACTATATTTTCTAATGTATACTCACTTCCGATATTGTATTGATTACTTTCATTTATATTTATAACTTGGCCTAATCCCTCAAAATCTCCACTTTTACCTTGTATAGTATCTATAATATTTTTTATTGGGCTTATATCACCTATGTTATTATCACTTATAATTAAAGTAATTAACTTGTTTAAACTAGATAATGAGCTTACATCATCCACTTGATTATTACCTAAATTTAAATATGTTAATTCATTTAGATTTTTAATAGATGTAATATTTTTAATATTATTTGAATTTAAATTTAAATAATTTAATTTAGATAATCTATTTAATTGGCCTACTTCACTTATTTTATTACCACTAAGGTTTAACTCTCTCAAATCACTTAATACTGTTAATGAATCTATATCTCCTATATTACAATCTTCTGCTCTAAAAGTTCTTAATATAGTTAAATTAGATAAGTCAGGCACATATTTTATTGGATTTTCACTAATGTCTAAAAGGCCTAGCTTATTAGTTGTTAATTTAGCTAATGTTTTTATATCTCTAATATTATTATCTCTTAAATCTAGTCCTTCAATATTAATACAGTATTGTAGTCCTTCAATATTACTTATATTCTTATTGCTTAAAGTTAACCTACCTCTTAATCCTTCAAGTTGAGACTGAGTAATATCTGATGTTGATGGTGTTTGTACTAAAATTTCATTCAGTGCAGCTCTTAAGTTACTATCTGGTATATTTACTCCTGGTTCATATATTACGTTTTGAGTTACTGTACCATTGAAATTAGCCTTTGCAGAGCCTAGAATTACTTTTGTGTTAAAATCATAGGCTTGCTTTCCAGTACTATTTATATTTTTAAATAGTACTTTATGATTTGTTGCATCATAATCATAATTTGTATTATTACCTATATTAACAAATTGATTATTTAAATCTTTAATAATATTATCAACTGTTGCTTTATGTCCTATAGAGGTAACTTCAATACCAGTAATTTTTTGATCATCTAGTTGTAGTTTAGATACTTTATTTAACCCAGATAATGGACTTACATCACTTATTTTATTCCTAATTAAACTAATAGTACTTAGCTCATCTAAAGTAGATAACAGACTTAAATCACTTATTTCTTCATCATTAAGTCGTAGTACAGTTAATTTATCACAATACTGAATCCCCTCTAAATTTTGTATACCGCTTACATTATATCTCTCAATATGAGTTAATCCTTTTAATTGGCTAAGGGTTATAGGATCTCTATCATGTGAACTATCTGTACTACTATATATGTTTCTATTTAATACTGCTTTAAATTGAACATCTGGTATATCTATTATTTGATCATATACTACCTTCTGAGTTACTCTACCACTATAAACTGTTCCAGTTGCTGAACCAATAGTTACATTTTTATTAAATGTATAAGCTTTATCTCCATCACTAGTTATATTTTTAAATTGTACTTTATCACCAACATAATCATAATCACTTGATTTTGCAGGTGCTATAAGACTTCCATCAACCCCATAGATTATATTATACGCAGTTGCTATATTACCAACTGAAGTAACTTCAGGTCTTCTTATATATTGATTATCTAATGTTAAATTAGTTAAGTTAATTAGACCTAATAATGGATTTATATTATTTATCTGGTTTTCTTGTAAATCTAAATTAGTTAACTTAGTTAGACCTGATAATGGACTTATATTACTTATCTGGTTTCCTTGTAAATTTAAATTAGTTAATTTAGTTAAACCTGATAACGGACTTATATCACTTACTTTATTTCTTCGATAATCCAGCACTTCTAGATCAGGTAAATTTAATAATTGATTTGCAGTTACTTTGTTATCAGCTATTTTTAAATCTCTTAATAAATTTAATCCATACAATGGACTTATATCACTTAAATCTCTATTATTGTTTAAGTTTAATGATCTTAAATTGATTAATCCTGATAATGGAGTCAAGTCATCTATATTATTTGAATATAAATATAAATTACTTATACTTGTACAATATTGAAGACCCTCTATAATTTTTATTTGCTTATTATTTAAATCTAGAGTACCAGTTAAGTCATTTAATTGATCTTTAAATATATTCTCATCTGCACCTTGGTGTAATTTACTATTTAATGCAGCCTTTAAATTAATGTCTGGTATGTCTACTGGTCTTCTAGGTACATATTTGATTTGTTGACTTACAGTACCTGAAAAGGTTCCTCCAACAATACTACTTGGCAGAGTAAATCTTCCTATATTAAAATTATAAGATTTATTAGTTGAACTTGTTATATTACTAAAGGTAATCTTATGTGTTGAAGAATTATATTTATAATCTGATCCATTTAATATATTAACAAACTCTCCTTTTATCCCTTTTACAATATTATCTGTAGTTGCTTTTGATCCTATAGATTCTATCCTTGGTCCACTTATTGATTGATCCTCAATAGTTGCACTCTGTAACTTTCTTAAATTTTTTAATGGACTTATATCACTTATTTGATTAAAACTCAAATTTAATACTTCTAGTCTAGTTAAGTTTGCTAATGAACTTATATCTTTTAGAGCATTACCGCCTAAATCTATCTCTGTTAATTTTCTTAAAGTTTCTAAACTTGATATATCTATTATTCTATTATTATTTAAGTTTAGTTTAGTAAGATTTTTAGCAGCTTCTAATCCATTTAGTCTCACAATATTATTTCCATTTATAGTTAACTTAGTAAAAGTCTCCATTTGCGCTTTTGATATAGGGTCATTAGGTGACTGTCCTAATCTAAAATTTAGTTCTTTTCTTAAATACTCATCTGGTATATTTACTTCATCAGCTTTTGTAGATTTTAAATTAATATTTTTTTTCATAATTACATTAAATGATATATTACCTGAAAAAAGTTCGTTTAACTTCTTATCTTTAAAATTAAGCTTTATCTCTTTATTTGAATTTATTTTATTGATAGTTATTTTATTATCTTTAACACTAATATTTTTCCCCAAAATATTAATATTAGTGTTCTTATCTAATCCAATAATAGGATTAGATATCGTTAAACTCTCTGATGATACATTAAAATCTTCTAATTTAATTTTTTGGTTTTTTGCATTTATATTTTTTAAACCTTTGATATCTCTAAGAGAACTAATATCCCTTACTTCATTACCCTCTAAGTTTATACTTTCTAAATTAGTCGCAAACTCTAAACCTTGTATATTCTTAATCCCTTTATTTTTAATATCCAAATTAGTTATTAAACTCATATCATTTTTAGATATTTTATTAGAATTATTATTATCTACCTTATTCCCTTTAACCTTTTGTATTGCTTTTTCTAATTCATCTTTTAAATTTCTATCTTTTATATCTATATACTCAACTTTTTTATTATTAGTTTCAGAATACGCAGCTTTAGGAAGTATTCCTATAAATATTACAAGAACTAATAAAGCAATTATTCTTTTTTTATTTTTTTTAACTAATTCCTTCATTAATTTACAATCTCCTTTTACCTATATTTGAACTCGTTAAATAATCACCTTTAAATTATTTAAACTCATAGGTTTATAGAAATAAAATCCTTGACCTAAATCACAATTAATCTCTTTCAATATCTCATATGTATTTTCATCTTCAATTCCTTCAGCAATTACTTTTTTATTTAGTAAATGTGCTTTTTTTATATTATTTTTTATTAAATTAATATATTTACTTATATTCTCTACTAAAGATTTATCCAATTTTATAAAATCTATATCATATTCATCTATAAGATTAAATGTGTTATAACCTGCTCCAATATCATCAAATGATACTTTGAATCCTTTTTCTTTTAAATAGTGTATATTTTTTTTCATTTCTTCTTTATTTTCTATTTTATGTCTTTCTGTAATTTCAAATTCTAACTTATTTAAATATTTAATATCATATCTGTTTAAAAGATCATCAATCCATTCTTTAAACGAATCATTTTCAATTTCTACAGAAGATATATTAATAGAAAAATTTATTTTATTATTATATTTAAAAGTTTTAATTCCTTTAATAGTCTCATCTATTACTATATTAGTTAATGATTTCATTTCTTTAAATTCTTTTGCTAAACTTATAACTTCAATAGTATTTAGCATATTATTATTCTTATCAAAAAATCTTGCTAAAACTTCTACACCTTTAATTCTTTTTGTGTTTAAATCTACCTTAGGTTGATAAACAACTTCCATGCCTTTTATATCATTTTTATTCATAAACTCATCTTCTCACCATAGAAATAAAATTATTTCCCAATATTTATTTCTAACATAATTTATTGTTATACCGCTTTTTTATACCTATTTTTAATAGTATTTATTGTAACTATAGAATCTACTAAAGATATTTTATTATCCTTATATATAAAATGTAGTATTTTAGTGTTATCAATAATAACTACACTTCTCTCATCATATCCAAAAAATATTTCTTTCCCTTTTAAAATTAAATTTTTTTCTACATAACTAAGTATTTCCCTTTGATATTTAGTCATAAATTCTCACCCTTTTTTTCCATATTTAACCTATGTACTTTAAATATAGTTTATTTTAAATTAAAGTTTTCATTGCTCATTTTGAGCAATGAAAACTTTACAATTTATTTTTTTATTATATTTTGAGTTACCTTTCCAGAGAAATTAACACTAACATTTGTTTTTCCTACAGTCATATTTTCGTTAAAGCTGTAAGATTTCTTACCTGTTGAAGTAATGTTTTTGAAAGTTATTTTATTAGTTGTTGAATCATAAGTGTATTCTGAGCTTTCAGTCGGAGATATGTATCTTCCATCTGCGCCTTTCAGTATGTTATTAACTACTGCAGTATCCCCTTGTGCTTCAACCTCTTTACCAACGATTTCTTGACCTTGAAGATTTGCATCAGTTAAGTTTCTTAAATTACTTAGTGGACTTGCATCACTTATATTATTGTTTTTAGCATGTAAAACTTCTAAATCTCTTAAAGCTCCAATACCTGTAATATCTTTTATTTCATTTCCGTTTATTTTTAACTTAGTTAATTTCTTTAATTTAGCAAGTGCATCTACATTTATAATTTTATTTTCAGATAAATTTAATTCATTTAAATTTGTTAATCCTTCTATTGGAAGAATATTCTTAACACCATTGTTACTTAAGTTTAAACTAGTCAACTTAGTTAACTTGCTAATACCATTTATATCATTAATAGAATTGTTAGCTAAACTTAAATTAGTTAAGCTAGTTAATCCATTTAATGTACTTACATTACTTATCTTATTATTATCAAGATTTAAACTCTTTAAATTAGTTAAATCGCTTATTGCATTTAAATTACTTATGTTATTCTGTGATAGTATTAATGAAGTTATGTTTGTACACTTTTCTAATCCTGTTAAGTCACGGATGTTTTTATTACTTAAATCTATTGTTCCAGTTAATGATTCTAGTTCACTACCAAAAATCGGCATATCAGCAGGTCTTGATATTCCTTGCTTTTCAGCAAGAATTTCATTAAGCGCTGCTAGTAAATTAGCGTCGTCTACATCATATATTGAATTATAAACAACTTTTTGTGTCACACTACCATTAAAATTTGTTCTAACTTTTCCAACATATACGTTTTGATTAAATGTATATGTTTTATTGCCTGTTGAACCAATATCATTGAATACTACTGTATTATTAGAACTGTTATACTTGTAATACTCTGAAGAAGCCGTTGGGATTATAGCTTTTCCATCTACACCTTTAACAACATTATCTAATACTGCTATATTATTTCTAGATTCAACATCCTTGCCAATAACCTTTTGCTCTCCTAAATATAATTCATTTAAATTACTTAAAGGTTTTAAAGATGATATATCACTTATTCTGTTACTATTTAAAGCCAATGTCTGTAAGCTTTTTATTTGTCCTATTACTCCAAGATCTTCATTGCTTAATTCATTATTACTTATATATAAAGTATTTAATTTATTTAATCCTTGTAATACTTTAACATCGTTTATTTTGTTTGAAGATACATATAAGTGTGTTAATTTATTTAGAGTTTCGATAGCTTTAATATTTTCAATATTATTATCATCTAAATTTAAATTAGTTAAGTTAGTTAACCAACTTAATATTCTTATATCACTTATCTTATTTGATGCTAAACGTAAGTATGTTAAGTTATTTAGACCTTTAATAGGTGTAATATCTTCAATATTATTATGACCTAAATTTAAATAATTTAAGCTAGTTATATTACTTAATGGTCTTAAATCACTTATTTTATTATTATCAATATTTAATGTTCTTAATTTAGTTAACTTTATCAAAGGAGTTAAATCACTTATTTTATTATCATCAAGGTTTAATTCTTCTAATTTAGTTAACTTTATCAAAGGAGTTAAATCACTTATATTAGTGCTATTCACTCTTAAAGTTCCTAAATTAGTTAATTTTGATAAGTGACCTATACTTCCTACTGGATTTCCACTAATATCTAAAAGTCCTAGCTGAGTTAAATTAGCTAATGGCTTCATATCTTTAATATTGTTACCTTTTAGATCTAATCCTTGAATACTAGTACAAAGTTCTAACCCTTGAATATTACTTATATTTTTATTACTTAAATTTAATCTACCAGTTATTGTTTGTAATTCAGAAATCCAAATTGGTGAATTACTTGCTCTTGTTCTTCCTTGTCTTTGACCTATAACATTATTTAACTCTGCTAACAAATTAGAATCTGTAATACTGGCATCTCTTTCTATATCATAATTTTTAGTAAATGATTTTGATGATGTTGAATATTTAAAATCGCTTACTGTAGAAGTATCAATATTTATCGTTCTTAATGTATCACCATTTTGTAAAGTAACTCCTTGAATATCTTTGAATGAATTATAAATATTACTTCCTTTATTAGCTTTTTTATCAAATACTACTTTATTGTTACGAACAACTTGTAATTTCAAGTTATTATCAGCATCCTGCTTAAAAGTAGATCCATCTAAAACAGGCATATTATTTTCTGCTACGCTTAATTTAAATCTATAATTATTCTCTAAATTGAATTCTAAAGTGGATCTTAATCTACTATGCCAATTAGATTCTAATCTAAATGTATTATCTGGTAGAATTCTCAAATATCTTATAGAATTTGAGTTATTAGATACTCCAGATTGAGTATAAGATATAGGTATGTTTCTATCACTTATACCTTCCCATCCACCATTATTCTTTATAGCCGGAATTTCTAATATATCCCCAACTTGAACATCGGCGCTGAAGCTATCAGTCCACCAAGCGCCACCATTCCCATTTGATACTTTTATAGGCTTTTTATAATTACCACTTAAATCGTCCCACTCAAGAATTTTCTCACCGTTAGTTCTACCCCAAGTTTTAACCCCTACTCTAGTCCATGCACTAGTTGATAATTGGGATCTACCTATATAGTTAGTAAATACTCTTCTATCATTAGGTCTATTAGTCGAACTAGTATCTTCCAAGTTTAATACCGCTTCATTCCATTGATGCCATGAAGACTTTCTAAACGCTGACATTACATCCCTAGATTCAGCCTTTCTATTAATAATACCTCTTTGGACAGAGCGTGATGCTTCTCCCTTTTCAACTACCATCATTTGATTTGTAGATGCTAATGCTTGTAAAGATGGTGCCATCATACTAACTGCTAATGTACCCGTGAGTATAAGAGCTTGTATTTTTTTTCTTTTCATAAATATAAACCTCCCTATTTATTAAATTATTCTATTTCTCATAAATAGAATATTTTTATAAAACATCATATTTTTATATAATGTTCTAAATAACTGTTATTAAGTAATATATATTTTTATAAAATAATATATATCTTTTTATTCATCAATAATTCATTTTTAGTTCATATTTTATGAGTTTGACACAATATTAAATTTGTAAAACTCATAAAATTTTAAATTATACATTGTAAATATTGGAATAATACATAAATACAATTTTAGCTACAGGTAAGTTATATTAGTGCTTTATAAGCTTTAACCTTATTTGATAAATTAGTTTTAATTATTACATCTATAAGTTTAAGGTTTAATAATAATTGTTCATATATACTTTTTTTTCATATATTTACAAATAAAGTATTAATTCATTATTTACAATTATTTAAGTATAATACTATTTTGTTTTAATAATATTTACTTTTATTTAAAACAACAAAAAAATATAAATATTAATATTTTAGTAAATATACTTTTTTATAAAGGGTTTATCAAAGAACTTATATTTATATATTAAAATAAATAAGAAAAATTTTTCATGGAAAAATATGTTGAACTTTGATTTTTTTTGTGCTAATATGTAAACAGAAAGTTAATAAATATAGTTTAACACCTAAAAATTATGAGTTTTACAAATTTAATATTGTGTCAAACTCAAATTCTATTGTAAGCTAGTGATTTCAACGATTATATGAAATTACTTATATATAAAATAAAAAAGAAAATAGAGTAAAATCTATTTTCTTTTTTTACTTTCTTGCTATTTA
>NZ_JAIKTU010000019.1:0-52592 GCF_019753795.1 Clostridium sardiniense
TCATAAGGGAATACATTAAAAATATTTGCAAATTAATAAAAAATGAATAAAAAAGTAATAGTTTTTTGATAAATTGATAATTAAATAATGATTTTAATAAATAAATTTTATCAAAATATTAATTAGATTAAAAAAAATCTATAAATGACTTGAATTCACTTTCATAAAATGTTATAGTCTTTACATAAGCAAAAGATATTTTAAAGAATTTTTGCAGGATTTAAATTGCAAAATTCACTAAATGACATAACAAATGAAAAGGGGAATTTACTATGACAACATCAAATACATCTGTTAACAAGAGTAGATTAAAGCACCCACCAGGTCTATATCTATTATTTTTAACAGAAATGTGGGAGAGATTTAGTTACTACGGATTAAGATCACTTTTAATGCTTTATTTAACAGTAAGCTTTGTGCAAGGTGGTTTAGGATTTAGTGTAAGTTCAGGAGCGCTTATATACGCGGTATATACAGGTTTTACATATTTTACTCCAATAATTGGAGGATGGATTGCAGATAATTTCTTAGGTCAAAAGAAATCAATAATAATCGGTGCATCTATAATGGCAATAGGTAACTTTATGTTATTTATAGATAGCAGCAGAATAGGACTTTACATAGGACTAGCATTATTAATAATAGGTAATGGGTTCTTTAAACCAAATATATCAACAGTAGTTGGTCAACTTTATGATAAAGAGGATAAGCGTAAGGATTCAGCATTTACAATATTCTATATGGGTATAAATGTAGGATCATTAATAGCACCTTTAATATGTGGGTTATTAGCAGAAGACATCTTTGCAAAGACAGCAAATGGAGCAATTATAGAATATGGATTTAAATATGGTTTCTTAGCAGCTGCTATAGGAATGATACTTGGACAAATAATATTTATGATATTCTCACCTAAGTATTTAGCACATGTAGGTGAAGCACCAAAGGAAAGAACAAAAGAACAAAAGCAAGTTAGTCATGAACCTTTAACTAAGCAAGAAAAGAGAAGAGTAGCTTCTATATTCATATTAGCATTCTTTGTTATTTTCTTCTGGACAGGATTTGAACAAGCAGGAAGTTCATTAACAATGTTTACTCAAAAGTTAACTAATAGAGAGTTCTTTGGAATGACAATTCCAGTTGCATGGTTCCAATCAGTTAATCCAGTATTTGTACTTCTTCTTTCACCAATCTTAGCTAAACTATGGTTTAGATTAGCAAATAGAAAAAAAGGAGATTTACCAGTGCCAGTTAAAATGGCAATGGGTATGATTATCCTAGGTATTGGATTCTTATTTATGGTAGGAGCATGTATATCAATTGGAGGAGCAGAAAATCCAGTAGCTAAGGCTAGCATGTGGTGGGTAGTATTAACATACTTCTGTAACACAGTTGGAGAATTATGTTTATCACCAATAGGATTATCAATGGTATCAAAACTTGCACCTATTAAATATGCATCATTATTAATGGGTATGTGGCTTGCAGCATCAGGAATAGCTAATCTATTAGCAGGTGTTGTTGCATCAAGAATGGAAGCACTTGGACCTATGGAAATATTCGGTTCAATATCAGCTGTATGTATAGCATTAGGAGTAGTATTATTACTATGCAGTAAAAAAATTACGAAATTAATGGAATAGAATGAAATTTTGGCTATCTTCAATATTGAAGATAGCCTTTTTTGATTTTTATAATTTAAAAATAATCTTTCTTTATATTGTAAATAATATACCGATACATTTGACAAGTGTAGTAGCTAATAATACCATAATTAAAGAATATAATTTAGTGTTTTGGAGGGAAATGTAATGAAAAAAATGAGTACAAATATGCTTGTTATGATAGCGATGCTTTCAGCATTAGTTTTTTTAGGAACTTATATACACATCGAAATTCCAATAGGTGGAGGAGTTTCAATGATTCACTTAGGAACAACAGTAATATTTATAGTTGCAGTATTAATAGGAGAGAAGGCTGTTATTCCAGCTGCTATAGGAAGTGCTCTTATGGATGCCTTAACTCCAGCTTTTGTATTGTGGGTAATTCCAACCTTTATAATTAAAGGAGCAACAGGGTATGTAGCTGGGAAGGTTGCATTTATGAATGGAAAAGAAGGTAGAAGTACAATTCAAAATATAATAGGATTTATATTAGGTGGGTTAGTATCATTAGTTGGATATTTTATTGTAAATTGGGTAATCTTTAAAGGATGGGAAGGTGCTGTAACATCCCTTTTAACTTCAATTACAACAACTGTAATTGGTATAGTTATAGCAGTTCCTTTATCAATGGCTGTAAAAGCAGCAACAAGAGGATTTATTGAAAGAATTAACTAATATATAAGATAAGAAATGGAGAGAAAAATTTTGAAAAAGCCCATAAAAAGAGCTCTTATAATACATAGTTTATGTAGCGTAGGGAAAGCATCACTTACAAATATTATTCCTGTAATGAGTATTAGGGGTGTTGAGGCATGTCCTATACCATCCATTATATTATCAACTCATACAGGTGGATTTAATCCAATTGCTAGACTTGATAGTCAAAATTTTATAAAAGAAGCAACGGATTGTATAAGAGATAATGGAATAAACTTTGATTTAACCCTTATAGGATATTTAGGGGGAGTAGATAAGATACAAGAAACTATAGGCTATCTAAAGGAAAATAGAGAAGGAATAGTTGTATTAGATACTATATTTGGGGATAATGGCAAGCTTTATAATGGATTTACAGAAGAATATGTAGAGTATATGAGAGAACTTTTAAAGCTTAGTGATATAATTACACCGAATTTTACTGAAGCATTATACCTAACAGGAAGAGATGCTTCTGATATAGATAATTTTAATGAGGAAAATATAAAAGATGTAATTTATGACTTAAGAAAAATTGGAGCAAAAAATATAGTTATAACTTCTGTACCATGTAATAATATTGGAATAGGGGTAGCTGTTTGTGATGGTGAAAATATAAGAATTTTATGTCATGAAAAATTATCTAAATCATATCCGGGGACAGGAGATATCTTTACTGCAGTACTTTCAACTGAAATTTTAAAAGGAAATAATTTATTAGATGGAATTAATAAATCAGCAGAATTTGTTAAAGAATGCATAAAATATAGTATGGAATATGATTATCCTACAAAAGAAGGTGTACTTTTAGAAAAGCAATTATATAAATTATTATAAAAGACTATGTGTAAATCCTAATTTACACATAGTCTTTTTGTGATTCTAATAGTAATCTTTATAAGGGAAATAATATAATTAAAGCATCGCTATTATTATCTTTTATTAAATTTTGATATATAAAATGTTATTATTAGCGTTAATGCATAATCAAAAATGATAAATGCAACTTGTGCTACAATTAATAACATCCATAATGGAAGTGCAGGGATAGGTCCAACAAAAGAAATAAATATAAAGTATCCTATGAATAACATTATGTTAGAAAATACTAATTTTAATAGTATCTCTAAAGGAATATTCTTAAGCTTTTCAATATAGAATTTAACTAAACCAAAGATTCCAAAATATAAAATAAAAGGAATCATTATATCTAGAGGAATAATTAAAAATCCTATAATAGAAGATGCTATATATACAAATATACCTAATTTAATATTACTTCTCATAATTGCAATAGGCACATAACATGATGAAATTGTAAGTATAGCAAAGGTATTTATTGGTATAATCAAATTAATATATAAAGTAATAACAGTTAATGTAATTAATATTCCACCTAGGGTTATATCTTTAGTTTTTAAATTATTCATAAATCACAATCTCCCAATATTTATTAGCAGCAGCCGATTAAATCGCCACCAAAACATTCGCAAAGACTATCTAAACACCAAAGGTCTAAACAGCAGCTGCATGCATTGGCACCACCTGCACCAGAAGTTCTATATGGATTTCCATAATTATTTGCTCTTGAATTTATTTGGTTTAACGCCTGTCTATATTCAAAGTTGTTTGGATCCATGTTAACAGCTGTTTGAAGATGTTGAAGTCCTGAATCAAACCAACCTTTTTGAACATGACATATACCCATTAAAAAGTTCCATTCTGCATTTCTATTAGAAATAGAATTTAATTTAGTCTCAGCAGCGCCTATATTTCTAGTTTGAATAAGTCTTCTAATTTCTTGGAATGCATAAGCATCACTAGTATTTGAATTATTATAACTATTATTAGCTCCACTATTATATCCAGTATTGTTATTTGAATTGGTTTTTCCTTTTGTTAGCATATCATAAGCTTGATTTATTTCAGCAAGTTTTTCTTGAGCTAAATCCTTAAGTGGATTATCACCATATTGATCAGGATGATATTGCTTAACAAGCTTTCTATATGCACTTTTGATTTCTTCTTGAGATGCGCCTTCTTTTACGCCAAGTACTTCATATGGGTTCATTTTATAATTCACTGCCTTTCTTTTTACACTTACATTTATTCGTAGTATTTATGTATTTATCCATCATTCCAAGATTGATGATATTTTCTAAAATTTCTTTATTTCTATTAAGCGGAAGTTTATCAAGAATTTCTTTGCATGTAGATGCACAGCTAAATATACTGAATTCTAGCCTTTGTTTAATTCCTTCTAAGAATTCTTCATAAGGTAAGTTAGCCTTATTATATAAGAAATTAATAGGATTAAATTTAGTATCCTTCATATCTTCTTCTAAATCATCTAAAGCATCCATTAGATATATCCATTTTCCAAGAGAGTAACCAAAACGATAAAGTTCTGATCTAAGTTCTTTAGAATCATCTTTAAATTCATAAGGGAATTTCTCTAATATAACACCAACTATAATACTAAAAGGATCACATATCTCATCTATATACTTAAAGTCTTTAGTATTTTCAAGTCTTGTAAGCTCTTTTAGATTCTCTTCAATTACTGAATTTATCTCAACTATAGAAGATGGGAAACTCTTATGATAGGGTTTCATAAACATTAATGAGAATTTACTCTTTAATGAATTATCATCATTAACGTCATCTAATAACTTATAGTAAACAAGAGATACATTCATACTAGCTGCATAATTTATAGCTGTGTTATCTAATAATACAGGTTTCTTTTTTGCAGGGTGAGCCATACATCTTTTTAGCTCAATATTTAAACCTTCTTTAATTAGTCCATCTAAAAGCAATGCTAAAAATGTCATATCATAATTTAATGTCATTCTTGGAAGATTACCATATAGCTCTTTTATAGCAAAGCAAACCCCACAGTAATAGCTCTTAAATTGATTATATTCTCTGATTTTTAGTTCGGGTTTTAGAGGAGTTACGTAACCAAACAATAAAAAACACTCCTTTAAAAATTGTTATAAAGCTATTATACAATAAGTTTAATGTTTAAAACAGTATTTATGAATAGAAAGAAAATAGTATTAATAATTCTGTAGGTAATACATAAGAGGAAAATATATCTATATAAATGGTTAATGAAAGTATTAGGTAATAAAAATTTTTAATTATTAATTTCAGATATTAAGAATTATTTAGAATTCAAAGCTTAAAAATTATTATTGAAAAATATATACGGTTACATTTATTGAAAAGTGAATTTTAAACTATTTGTAAAGAATGTGGTAAAATATTTGATTTTAATACATATATTGGTATAATAATAAATGACCATTAGTCATATAAAGGGGTGATGATAAGTGAATAAGTTTGGTAAGTGGATCTCTAATCATACTAAAATAGTATTAATATTAACTGCCATATTAATAATTCCAGCTATTTTTGGAATTATAAATACAAGAATTAATTATGATATTTTAAGCTACTTACCACAGGATTTGGATTCTACTAAAGGGCAAAAGGTTCTAGATGATGTCTATTCAGATGCCGCAACATCAATGCTTATAATAGAGGGGATGAAAGATAAAGATGTTGTGGAACTTAAAGACAAAATTAAAAATATTAAAGGTGTAGAAAATGCTATTTGGGTAGACGATGCATTAGATATTTCTGCACCTAAGGATATGCTTCCAGATGCTGTGAAAAATCAATTGTTTAACGGAGATGCGACTATGGTAATTATTAAGTATAATAATTCATCTGCATCAGAAAGTACATTAAATGCAATTGGTGAAATAAAATCTATGACAAATAAACAATGTTTCTTAAGTGGAATGTCTGCAATACTTAAAGATACAAAGGATTTAGCAGACAAAGAAACTCCATTTTATGTGATATTAGCAGTAATTATTTCTTTAATAGTTTTATTAATTTCTATGGAGTCTACGTTTGTACCTATAATATTTTTAGTTTCTATAGGTATTGGAATATTGTTTAATCTTGGGACAAACATTATATTTGGCGAAATATCCTATATAACAAAAGCTTTGGCCGCTGTATTACAGCTAGGAGTTACTATGGATTACTCTATATTCTTAATGCATAGATATGAGGAGGAGCTTACAAGGTTTGAAGATAAAAAAGATGCTATGTCAGAAGCTATATCTACAACAATGCTATCTATTTCAGGTTCTTCTTTAACGACAATTGCAGGATTTTTAGCGCTATGTGCTATGGATTTAACACTTGGGAAAGACATTGGTATGGTTATGGCAAAGGGAGTTGTGCTAGGTGTTATTTGTTCTGTAACAGTGCTTCCGGCTCTAATACTAACATTTGATAAATTGATTCATAGATATAAACATAGGACTATAATTCCAAATTTTGATAAGTTATCAAAGACTGTAACTACTCATTATAAAGTTTTTATAGGTATATTTTTAGTTCTTTTAGTACCTGCTATATTTGGCTCTAGAAATGCTAAAGTCTATTATAACTTAGATGAAACATTACCTAAGGATATGCCATCTATAGTTGCAACAAACAAACTAAAAGATAAGTTTAATATGATGACAACACATTTTATTTTGGTAAATGATAATGTTAAGCCTTATAAGATAAAAGAAATGACAAATAAAATAGAGGATATAGAAGGAATTACATCTGTAATTTCTTATGATAAATTAATAGGTCCAGCTATTCCGGAAGAGTTCATACCAAAAGATATAAGAGAAATATTTAAAAAGGGTGGATATAATCTTATACTTGCAAATTCAGAGTATAAGGCTGCTAAAGACGAAGAAAATCAGCAAATTGATGAGATTATAAGTATAGTAAAAGGATATGATGAAAATGCATTAGTTGCAGGGGAAGGTCCTCTTACAAAAGACTTAATAACAACTTCTGATAGAGATTTTAAAATGGTATCAGTGTATTCAATAATAGCTATATTCTTAATAATCTTAATAGTATTTAGGTCAATATCAGTACCTATATTATTAGTTGCAGCAATAGAATTTGCAATATTTATAAATATGGGAATTCCTTATTATACAGGAAATGAGATACCTTTTGTAGCAAGTATAGTAATTGGTACTATTCAGCTTGGAGCTACTGTTGATTATGCAATATTAATGACATCTAGATTTAGAGAAGAGCTTAGAAAAGGGCATACAAAGCAAGAAGCAATACTAATTGCAGTGAAGGGATCAGCTAAATCTATAGTTACATCAGGACTTACATTCTTTGGAGCAACTGCTGCAGTAGCTATGGTTTCAGATATGGCTTTAATTAGAAGTCTTTGTTTCTTAATTTCTAGAGGAGCACTCATCAGTATGGCAGTAATACTTTTAATACTTCCATCATTTTTATTAGTCTCTGAAGGATTAATAAATAAAACGTCAATTAAATGGAGAGAAGGTTAAGGATAAGAGAGGTAAGGGGGAGAAATATTATGTATAAAGCAATGTCTAAAAAGGTAATAGCCTTAGTTATAATAGGATCAATGGGAGCAAGTACAGTTGCAGGAGCAGCAGAGATTAAAAAAGATGAAAGTGTCTATGTAAATCTAGATTCTAGTGGGAAGGTAGAAAAACAGACAGTAACTAATTGGATACACACAGATGAAGGAAATGTAGATATAGAAGATGAATCTAATCTTAAAAATATAGAAAATATAAAAGGTGATGAGAAGCCAGTTCAAGACGGAAATAAATTAAAGTGGAAAATAGATGATAGTGATCTTTATTATAAGGGGGATACGGACAAAAAGCTTCCTCTCGATGTGAATATAAATTACTACTTAAATGATGAGAAAATTAAAGAAAATGAACTTGCAGGCAAATCAGGTAAAATAAAAATAGAAATAGAGCTTAAAAATAATAGTTTTAAAGATGTAAATATTAAGGGTAAAAATAGAAAAATATATACGCCACTTACAACAGCTACTGTTGTTACACTTCCAGTTGATAAATTTAAAGATGTAACAATAAATGAAGGGACTATGATTTCAGAAGGTAATAATAACGTTATAGCATTTGCTGCATTCCCGGGATTAAGAGATAGTCTAGATATAGAAACAAAAGATTTAGATATAAATCTTGAAGATAGGCTTGTTATAGAAGGTTACACAGATAAGTTTGAACTTGGTCCTATAATGATAACTGCAACAACAGAAGTACCTGATTTAAGTAGTTTAGAAAAAGCAGATTCACTAGATGAAATAAAGAGTTCGCTAAATAAATTAAATGATGCTTCAGATGAGCTTCTTAAAGGAACAGGGGCTTTAAATGAAGGAATACTTACTGCAAAAAAGAAATTAGATGAAGGTAAGGGTGCATTAAATGATAATAGCTTAAAAGAAGCGTTAGGAATAATAAAATCAGATAAGCAAATAGAAAAGGCAAATAAATTAATTGATGATGCTTATTTTGCGAAAAATATAAATACAGATAATTTTAGGGAAGTATTAGCTTTGGTTACAGATGAGAATATAAATAAAATTAATACTTTAATAAAAGATGGAGAAGGCATATTAGAAAATAAGGAATTAATAGAGTCATCAGTCAACACATTTAAAGGTCTTTCAAATGATAACAACTTTAATAAATTATTACAAGATACATTGAAATTAAAAGAAGGTTATGAAAATATAAATCCTGAAACTTTAAAGAAGTTAAATGGAATGGTATCACTATTAAGTGGTCAAAATTTAATAAATGGGCAAAGTTTGATAAAGGGAGCCAAGGAGGCAAAAAATGCTGCGTCACCTATAGAGAATGTTTTATCAGGTGCAATTAGCTCATCACCAGGTGGGACGTTAGATCAAAAAACAAATAATTTCTTACTTGGTATAGATTCTAAGCTTAAGAAAACTCAGAATCTTTTAAGTAATGAAAATATAAATAATATGAATATAATGACTAAAGATATGAAAACTTACGGTTCAAGTTACTTGATATTAAAGGCTATGATTGCAGGTGATATGCAGCAAAATAAGATATCACTAGAGGAGGCAAAGGCTAAAGCAAATAAATATATTGATGCAGTATATGGTGAAAAAGGAGCGAGCCTAAAAGCTGTTATAAACAATCTTACAACAAATGATTTTACTCAAAATCAAATGAATTTAGATGCTAAAAAGATAGCTGGATATGGAGAACGTATGAAAGATATTATTGGCAATATTAAAGAACTTCAAGGATTAGAACCTATAATAAGTGCAACTGATAATGTATTATCAAATTCTAATTCTAGAGGAGTAATATCTAAGTTCTATTCAAATTATAGAAGTGATAGCAATCAAAAATTAATAAAAGGCCTCAAAGATGGAATATTAAATTTAAACTCTAATGATTTAAAAGCTATAGAAGGATTGAAGTCAAATTTAAATGATATAGCAGCAGATATAGAAGCAAATAAAAGCAATATAGACTCAATAAATAAAATGATGGATAGTATAAAAGGAAATCCAGAATTACTACAAAAGATTAATAAGTTTTCTAGTGCTTTAAAAAATTCACAAAGTACAATAGATGATATTCAAGAGGTTCTTTCAAAAGGAAATGGAAGTTTAAATGTTAAAGAAATTAAAGCATTAGGGGAAAAGTTAATTTTAATGCAACAAGACTTAAAAGATAGTGAAGATATTTTAAGAATAACTAAAGGTTCACTAGAAAAAAATAATGTTCAAAGAGCAAGAGAATTAATAAGTAGCTTACCTGAATTAGAAGAAGGGATAAATAAGCTTGCAGAAGGAAGTACTAAACTAAATAAAGGAATGGAAGAATTCAATAAAGAGGGAATAGAGAAATTAAATGATAATGGTAAAGAGGCTACAGAAAAAGTTGATGATTTAGTACAAGTTAAAGATGAAGTTGTAAAAATGTCAAAGGATTATGATACATTTACAGGCAAAGACAATAAGATGGATGGAACTGTAAAGTTTATTATGAAGACAAATGAAATAAAAGTTCAAGAGCCAGAAAATAATCAAGAAGAAAAGCAAGAGGAAAGTGGCGGATTTATTAATTGGATTAAGAATTTAATAAGCGATATATTTAATTAACTATAACAAATAAGATACGAATATAATAAAATATGTAAATTATAAGTTTTGGCATAAATATTTTGAAATTTGATTATAATAATAAAGACCTTTCAGAGAAAAGAAGGGTTACGTAGGTTTGAAGTTGCTGGTGTAAATCACCAGCTTTTTTTTTATTTAAAAGCAACTTTGGGAAGGTTTATTATTTTCAATAAATTCTATAGGGAAGGATTAGACTTATATTGTACTGAATATTTATAAGTTTATTGAGTTACTTATAGATAGAAAAATGGAAAAAGATAAAAAACCTACTTTTCAATAAAATGTTAAAAATAATCAATAATACGTAATAAATAGTTAGTGTTACAGAATATAATTCGTATATATACGAATGATAATAAAAAATAGAATAATAATGTTGACATGGAGTGGCGGTGGTGCTATTCTAAAATTACCAAAACAAATGTTAGAAAATAAGTAATAATATTCGTGTTTTAGAATTGGTGGAGGGGAAGAAATGGTTAATAATAGAACAATTTTCGTTGAGAAAAAAGAAGGATTTAATGTAGAAGGAAAGCTTTTATTAAATGACTTTAGAGAGAATTTAGGAATTGAGAATCTAGAAAGAGTAAGAGTTTTAAATAAATATATAATAGGGGAACTTGAAGAAAATTATTATAAGCAAGCATTACATACAATTTTTAGAGAACCACCAGTGGATAATGTACATGAAGACAAAATTAACATAGAAGATGATGAAATTGCTTTTGGAGTTGAATATTTACCAGGGCAATACGATCAAAGAGCAGATTCAGCTGAGGAATGTATAATGCTGTTGACAGCTGAAAATAGAGTAGAAGTAAAATCATCAAAGGTTATTATCTTAAAAGGTAACCTGTCTAAAGAAGTAGTAGATAAAATAAAAAACTACTATATCAATCCTGTAGATTCAAGAGAAGTAGATATATACTCAAATGAATTATCTAAAGAATTCAATGTACCAAAGGATGTAGAAATATTAAACGGATTTATAAATAAAGAAAAAGAAGAATTAGAAGAATTTCATAAGAGGCAAGGACTTGCAATGAGTCTAGAAGATTTAGAAATGATAAGAGATTACTTTAAAGAAGAAAATCGTGATCCAAGCATAACAGAAATAAAAGTAATAGATACTTACTGGTCAGATCACTGTAGACATACTACATTCGAAACATCTATAAAAGAAATCCAAATTGAAGAAAATAAATACACAAATCCAATAAAGAAAGCTTATGAAGCATATATAAAATCAAGAGATTTTGTATACGGAGAAGATACAACTAGAAAGATAAGCCTTATGGATATAGCAGTTATAACTATGAAAGAAATGAAGCTTAAAGGAATGCTTAATGATTTAGATCTTTCAGATGAAATAAATGCATGTTCAATAAAAGTTAATTTAGAAACTGATAAGGGAATAGAAGAATATCTTTTAATGTTCAAAAATGAAACTCATAACCATCCAACAGAAATTGAACCATTTGGAGGAGCAGCAACATGCTTAGGTGGTGCTATAAGAGATCCGCTTTCTGGAAGAACTTATGTATACCAAGCAATGAGAGTAACAGGAGCGTCTGATCCAACAGTAAAAATAGAGGAAACTTTAAAGGGAAAACTTCCTCAAAGAACAATAACACTTGGAGCTGCACATGGATATAGTTCATATGGAAATCAAATAGGACTAGCGACTGGACAAGTTGATGAAGTATATCATCCAAATTATGTAGCAAAGAGAATGGAAATTGGAGCAGTTATTGCAGCAGCACCAAAAGAAAATGTAGTAAGAGAAGAACCAAGTGAAGGTGACTTAGTAATTTTACTTGGTGGTAGAACTGGAAGAGATGGAGTTGGAGGAGCAACAGGTTCATCTAAAGAGCACACTGAAGATTCAATAGAGAATTGTGGAGCAGAAGTTCAAAAGGGTAATCCAGTAGTTGAAAGAAAGATACAAAGATTATTTAGAAACAAAGAAGTTTCTACAATGATAAAGCGATGTAATGATTTTGGAGCAGGTGGAGTATCTGTAGCAATTGGAGAGTTATGTAGAGGGCTTAGTATAGATTTAGATAAAGTTTTAAAGAAATATGATGGCTTAGATGGAACTGAACTTGCAGTATCAGAATCACAAGAAAGAATGGCTGTAGTTGTAACTAAGGAAAATGCAGAAAAGTTTATAAAGCTTTCAGAGGAAGAAAACTTAGAGGCTGTAGTAGTTGCAGAAGTTACATCTAATGAAAGATTACAAATGAAATGGAGAGATAAATTAATAGTTGATATAAAGAGAAGTTTCTTAGATACAAATGGAGCAACTCAAACTACAAATATTAAAGTTAAAGCTCCAACTGAATATCCATATGAAGTTAAAGAGTGTGATGTAAAAGAAAAATGGATAAATACCTTAAAGGAGTTAAATGTTTCAGGGAAACAAGGATTAATAGAAAGATTTGATTCAACTATAGGAAGTAATACAGTGCTTATGCCTCTTGGAGGAAAATATCAAAAGACCCCAGCAGAAGGAATGGCAGCTAAGATACCAGTATTAAATGGTGAAAGCAAGGATGCTTCACTTATGGCATATGGATTTAATCCATACCTTGGAACATGGAGTCCATTCCACATGGCATTTTACTCAGTTATAGAATCAGTTACTAAAATAGCTGCTATGGGTGGGGATTATAGAAAGATAAGATTAACTCTTCAAGAATATTTTGAAAAGCTTGGATGCGACGAAGAGAGATGGGGTAAGCCATTTAGTGCATTACTTGGAGCATATAAAGCTCAAATAGATCTTGGAATTCCTGCAATTGGAGGTAAAGATTCAATGTCAGGAAGCTTTGGAGATATAGATGTACCACCAAGTTTAGTATCATTTGCAGTGGTAGTAGAAAAAGCAAGTAAGATTATATCACCAGAATTTAAGAAAACAAATTCAACTTTAATACTTTTAGCACCAAGAAAGTTAGAAGATGGAACAATAGAAATGGAAGGGTTTAAGAGAAATTTAGAAAGACTATATGATCTTATCTCAGAAGAGAAAGTAATATCAGCTTATTCAATTAAATTTGGAGGCGTAGCAGAAGGTATTACAAAGATGACACTGGGAAATAGAATAGGAGCTTCAATAAATAACCTTTCAGAAGAAGAGCTATTTGGATTTAACTATGGAAGCTTAATTTTAGAAGTACCAGAGGATATAAATATAGAAAAAGAATTTGAAGGAACAAGGTATAAAGTTATAGGTAAAACTTTAGGAAGTTCACATGTTATATGTAATCAATATGACTTAGATTTTAATATAGAAGATTTAGAAAAGGCTTATGAAGAAAAGTTAGAGCCAGTATTTAAATCAAAGACAAAGGAAATTAATAAAAGGATAGAAGTAGATTTAAAAGAAGAGATAGGAGCTACATCATCAAAGATTAAAGTAGCAAAACCTAGAGTTGTAATTCCAGTATTCCCAGGAACAAACTGTGAGTATGATTGTGCAAGAGCATTTAGAAATGAGGGTGCTGAAGTTTCAGAAGTTCTTTTAAGAAACTTAAATAAAGAAGCTCTTTTAGAATCAATAGATAATTTAAAAAGAGAAATTGATAGGTCACAAATAATAATGCTTCCAGGTGGTTTCTCAGCAGGAGATGAGCCAGATGGATCAGCTAAATTCATAGCAACAATATTTAGAAATGAAAAAATAAAAGAAAGTGTTATGGATCTTTTAAACAATAGAGATGGATTAATTCTTGGAATATGCAATGGCTTCCAAGCACTTGTGAAATTAGGGTTACTTCCATATGGAGAAATTAGAGATATAGAAGAAGATATGGCAACACTAACTTACAATGATATAAATAGACACATGTCAAGTATGATAAATACAAAGGTTGTTTCAAAGAAGTCACCTTGGTTTAGTGAAGTAGAACTTGGAGAAATTCATACAGTTCCAATATCACATGGTGAAGGAAGATTCGTTGTGCCAGATAGTCTATTAAATGAACTTAAAGAAAATGGACAAATAGCTACACAATATGTTGACCTAAATGGTGAAGCAACAATGGATATGCCATATAATCCAAATGGTTCATTACTAGGAATCGAAGGAATTACAAGTAGAGATGGAAGAATACTTGGTAAGATGGCTCACAGCGAAAGAATTGGAGAAAATCTTTATAAAAATATAGTAGGAAACTTTGATCAGAAGATATTTAAATCAGGAGTAAATTATTTTAAATAAGGAGTGTTTTTAAATGAAAGTAGCAATATTTTTTGGAAGCAAATCTGATACAGATGTTATGAAGGGAGCCGCAAATGCTTTAAAAGAGTTCAACATTGAATATAAAGCATTTGTATTATCAGCACATAGAGTACCAGAAAAACTTATGGAAACTTTAAAGACTATAGAAGATGAAGGATGCGAAGTTATCATTGCAGGAGCGGGACTTGCAGCGCATCTTCCAGGAGTAATTGCAAGCCATACAACAATGCCGGTTATAGGTGTTCCAGTAAAAGCAGCAGTTGAAGGAATGGATGCATTACTTTCAATAGTTCAAATGCCAAAATCAATACCAGTTGCAACAGTTGGAATAAATAATAGTTATAATGCAGGAATGTTAGCAGTTCAAATGCTTTCATTAAAATATCCAGAGATTAAAAAAGATTTAATTAACTTTAGAAGTAGAATGAAAAAAAGATTTATAGAAGAAAATGCTGAAGGAGTGGAATTATAATGACTAATAAATTAGAAATGTTATATGAAGGAAAAGCAAAACAAATATTTAGAACTGATAAGGAAAATGAGGTTATAGTTCATTACAAAGATGATGCAACAGCATTTAATGGAGAAAAGAAAGCTTCAATAGATAATAAGGGAGTTTTAAATAATGCAATAACATCTAATATTTTTGAAATGTTAAATGAGGCTGGAATAAAGACTCACTTTATAAAGAAGTTAAATGATAGAGATCAATTATGCAAGAAGGTAGAGATAGTTCCTCTTGAAGTAATAGTTAGAAATGTAGCAGCAGGAAGTATGGCAAAGAGACTTGGACTTGAAGAAGGTTTTGAGCTTAAGACTACAGTATTTGAATTATCATATAAAGATGATGAACTAGGTGATCCACTTATAAATGATTATCATGCAGTAGGAATTGGAGCTACAACTTTTGAAGAGCTTAATAAAATTTATGAAATGACAGCTAAAATAAATGATTTATTAAAAGAGTTCTTTAAGAAGCAAAATATAAATCTAATAGATTTTAAAATAGAATTTGGAAGAGATGAGAATGGGGAAGTTTTATTAGCTGATGAAATATCACCAGATACTTGCAGATTTTGGGATGCTACAACTGGAGAAAAGCTAGATAAAGATAGATTTAGAAGAGATATGGGAAATGTAGAAGAAGCATATCAAGAGATATTAAAGAGAATTAAAGGGTAAAAAGTAATTTAAAAAAAGAGAGGTAGTGGCTTATGATTAATCCGCATAATTTTGATATTATGGATCCACAAAATGATAAGTTTAAAGATGAATGTGGTGTTTTTGGAGTTTATTCAAGTAGACCAATGGATGTTGCATCTGTAACATACTATGGACTATATGCACTTCAACATAGAGGACAAGAAAGTACTGGAATTGCAGTAGCTAATGGAGAAGAAATAAAAGCACATAAAGGACTTGGAATTATAACAGAAGCTTTTAATAAAGAAGATTTAGAAAGACTAAGAAATGCAAATGGAAATATTTCAATTGGTCATGTTAGATATTCTACTGCGGGATCTAAGACAATTGAGAATTCACAACCGCTTTTAAGTAGTACAAAACTTGGCCCTATAGCAACAGCTCATAATGGAAACTTAGTAAATGGGGATGTTATAAGAGAACTATTAGAAGATGGTGGACATGTATTCCATACATCAGTAGATTCAGAAGTTATAACTAGTCTTATAGCAAGAGGATCAAAAAGGGGTATTGAGAGAGCAGTAATTGATGCTATATCAGCAGTTAGAGGATCTTTCGCTATGGTAATTATGACAAAAGATAAACTTATTGGGGTAAGGGATCCAAATGGAATAAGACCATTATGTCTTGGTAGATATGAAGAAGGATATGTATTAGCATCTGAAAGCTGTGCACTAGATGCAGTTGGAGCAGAATTTGTAAGAGATGTTGCAGCAGGTGAAATAGTTGTTATAGATGAAAATGGTATTAAGAGCTATAGATATTCAGAAAATACATCATGTCAAACTTGTTCCTTTGAGTATATATACTTTGCAAGACCAGACTCTACTATAGATGGATTAGATGTTCATACTACAAGAGTTAAACAAGGAGAAGAACTATTTAAAGAGTATCCAATAGATGCAGATTTAGTAGTTGCAGTACCAGACTCTGGAATACCAGCAGCTATGGGATATGCTAAAGCTTCTGGAATACCTTATGATATTGGATTTGTTAAAAATAGATATATAGCAAGAACATTTATAACTCCTTCTCAAGAAATGAGAGAAAGAGCAGTTGCAGTTAAGCTTAATCCATTAAAGATTAATGTAAAGGGCAAAAGAGTAATATTAATAGATGATTCAATCGTTAGAGGAACAACTTCAAAACATTTAATTGACTCATTAAGAAGAGCTGGAGCTTTAGAAGTACACTTCTTGGTTGCATCACCTATAGTTAAGTATCCATGCTATTTTGGGATAGATACACCATATAGAAGTGAATTAATTGGTGCAAATAAGAGTGTAGAAGAAATAAGAGAAACAATAGGCTGTGATTCCTTAGGATATTTAAGTCTTGAAGGTGTATATGCAAGCTGTAGTGGAAGACGTAATTTCTGTGTTGGGTGCTTTAATGGAATATATCCAGTATCAGCACCAATGGAAGCATTAGATGATAATCTTGAAAGGTAGGATTTAAGATATGATAACTTACAAAGATAGTGGAGTAAATATTGAAGAAGGATATAGATCAGTTAAGCTTATACAAGAGTATGCAAAGAAAACTATGGGTGAATATGTTTTAAATGGACTTGGTTCCTTTGCAGGAATGGTAGAGCTTCCATCAGGATATGAAAAACCAGTTTTAGTTTCAGGTACAGATGGAGTTGGTACTAAAATTGATATTGCATGCAAAAAGAGAAAGTACGATACAGTTGGTATTGATTGTGTTGCAATGTGTGTAAATGATATTTTATGTCATGGTGCTAAGCCATTATTTTTCTTAGACTATATAGCATGTGGAAAGCTTGAAGCAGAAGTTTCATCAGATTTAGTAAAGGGTGTATCAGATGGATGTATTCAATCAGACTGTTCTCTAATTGGTGGAGAAACAGCTGAAATGCCAGGGTTTTATAAAGATGGAGATTACGATGTAGCAGGATTTGCAGTAGGAATAGTTGATAAAGATAAGATTATAAATGGGAAAAATATAAAACCAGGGGATAAGTTAATTGGAATTAAGTCATCAGGAATTCATTCAAATGGATATTCTTTAGTTAGAAAATTATTCAAAGATTTAGATGAAGAATTTTTAGGTAAACCATTATGGGAAACATTACTTGTACCTACAAAGATATATGTTAAACCAGTTTTAAAATTAATAGAAAAATATGAGATAAAGGGTATGTCTCATATAACTGGTGGAGGATTTATTGAGAATGTTCCAAGAATGTTTAGTAAAGATGGATTAACTGCTGTTATAAATAAAGATAGCTATCCATTACCAGAAATATTTGAAAAGATGATTGAACTTGGAGTAGATAAAGATCATATGTACAACACTTTCAACATGGGAATAGGGTTTATACTATGTGTAAATGAAAAAGATGTAGATAGTATACTTAGAGATTTATTAGAAATGGGAGAAGCTGCTTATGAAATAGGAAGTGTTATCTCAGGAGGTGAGGGCGTTTGTTTAAAATAGCAGTCCTTGCATCTGGAAGTGGAAGTAACTTGCAATCAATAATAGATAATATAGAAAATGGTTTTTTAGATTGCAAAATAGACATGATTGTAGGAAGCAAAGAAGGGATATATGCACTCGAGAGAGGGAAAAAGAATAATATAGATACTTTTGTTATATCAAGAAAAGAGTATGGACAAGGTACATCAGATAAGATATTAGAACTTGCAAGAGAAAGAGAAATTGATCTAATTGTCCTTGCTGGATATTTATCTATATTAGATGGGGAGCTTTTAAAGGAATATAAAGACAGAATTATAAATATTCATCCATCTTTAATTCCATCTTTTTGTGGTGATAAGATGTATGGACTTAATGTCCATAAAGCAGCAATTAATAAGGGAGTAAAGGTATCAGGATGTACTGTTCATTTTGTAAATGATGAGGTAGATGGGGGAGAGATAATCCTTCAAGAAGCAGTTCCAGTACATTTTGAAGATACTCCAGAAGAACTTCAAAAAAGAGTATTGGTAAAAGAACATAAACTACTTCCATTAGCTATTAAGTATATAAGCGAAGGAAAAATAGAGATTAAAAGTGGTAGAGTAAATATTTTAAAATAGGGAGGACCTTTTCATGAAAAAGAGAGCTTTAATTAGTGTATTTGATAAAGAGGGAGTATTAGAATTTGCAAAATTCTTAAATGATAGAGACGTTGAAATTATATCAACAGGGGGAACATATAGACATTTAAAAGAAAATGGTGTGCCTGTAATTGAAGTAAATGAAGTAACAAATTTTCCAGAGATATTAGATGGAAGAGTTAAGACTCTTCATCCAATTATCCATGCAGGTATACTTGCTATTAGAGATAACACTGAACATATGAATACATTAAATTCAAGAGAAATTAATACAATTGATTATGTTGTAGTTAATTTATATCCATTCTTCCAAAAGGTTCGTGAAGATTTAAGTTTTGATGAAAAGGTAGAATTCATTGATATTGGTGGACCAACAATGCTTAGAGCTGCAGCTAAGAACTTTAATGATGTTGTAGTTATATCAGATAAAAATGATTATAAAAATGTAATGAATGAAATCGAAGAGTCAGGAGAGGTATCAACTAAGTTTAGAAAGAAATTAGCTGGTAAAGTATTTAATTTAATGAGTGCTTACGATGCTGCAATTTCAAACTTCCTATTAGATGATGAAGAATATCCAGAATATCTTTCAGTTTCATACAGAAAGAAACAAGGATTAAGATATGGAGAAAACTCACATCAAAGTGCAGCTTTCTATGAATCAACTATGGTAGATGGGGCGATGAATACTTTTGATGTATTAAATGGTAAAGAATTATCATATAACAACTTTAAGGATATGGATATTGCATGGAAATGTGTAAATGAATTTGAAGAACCAGTTTGTTGTGCATTAAAGCATAATACACCATGTGGAGTTGCATCAGGCAAAGATGCTTATGAAGCATATATGAAAGCTTATGAGGTAGATCCGACTTCAATATTTGGTGGAATTGTTGCATTCAATAGAAAAGTTGATAAGAAAACAGCAGAGGAAATGGTTAAGATATTCTTAGAAGTAATTGCAGCACCAGATTATGATGAGGATGCACTAGAAGTATTAAAGACTAAGAAGAATTTAAGAGTTCTTAAATGTCATAATGCGCCTAAGGACGACAAATATATGGTTACAGTAGATGGTGGAATATTAGTTCAAGAAGAAGATAAAAAGCTAATTGATGAGATAAAAGTTGTAACAGAGAAAGTTCCAACAGAAAAGGAAATGCAAGATTTATTATTTGGAATGAAAGTAGTAAAGTACGTTAAATCAAATGCTATAGTAGTTGCAAATGATGGAGTAGCACTTGGAATTGGAGGAGGTCAAGTTAATAGAATATGGCCAACAGAAGATGCTTTAAAGAGAGGGACTGGAGCTACAATACTTGCATCAGATGCCTTCTTCCCATTTAGAGATGTTGTTGATAAGGCAGCAGAGGCTGGAATTAAAGCAATAATCCAACCAGGTGGATCAATGAGAGATCAAGAATCAATAGATGCTTGTAATGAACACGGAATTGCTATGGTATTTACAGGACTTAGACATTTTAAGCACTAGAATATTTATAGTATAAATAAAAGCATAAGGAATATATCTTGTAACTTAAAGGATACAGCCTTTAAAGTCACTCTTCGATATATTCCTTATTGCTTTAATATAGGAATTTTAGTTATTTATATATTAATATTTAAGTTTTAATAGTTTTAAAAGGAGTTTTGAGATAAATGGATATACTTTTAATTGGATCAGGTGGAAGAGAACATGCTTTAGCGTGGAAATTAGCTAAGAGTAAAAGAGTTAATAAAATATATGTAGCACCAGGAAATGGCGGAACAGCAAAGGAAAAAAAGTGCACTAATATAAATATAACTGATATTGAAGAATTAATAAAATTTGCAAAGGGGAATAATATAGACTTAACAATAGTAGGACCTGAAGAGCCACTTATAAAAGGAATAGTTAATAGATTTAAAGAAGAGGAACTTAGAATATTTGGACCAGCAAAAGATGGAGCAGAACTTGAAGGAAGTAAGAGCTTTTCTAAAGATTTCATGAAAAAATATGGCGTTAAAACTGCTGAGTATGAAGTTTTTTATGAAGAGAATAAAGTTAAGGAATATCTTAAAACTTGTAAATATCCAGTAGTTATAAAAGCAGATGGACTTGCAGCAGGTAAAGGTGTTGTAATATGTGAATCTTTAGAAGAAGGATTAGAAACTATAGATTTATTTATGGTATCTGATATATTTAAGGGAGCAGGTAAGAAAGTCGTAATTGAAGAATTCTTAAAGGGTGTTGAAGCGTCAATTTTATCTATTACAGATGGACATACTATAATACCATTTCTTTCAGCAAAGGATCATAAGCAAATATTTGATGATAACAAAGGGCCAAATACAGGGGGAATGGGAGTCGTGTGTCCAAACCCATATGTCACAGAAGAAGTTTTAGAGGATTTTAGAGTAAATATAATGGATAAGACTTTAATTGGAATTAGAGAAGAAGGATTTGATTTTAAAGGAATTATTTTCTTTGGAATTATGATTACAGAAGATGGAGCTAAATTACTTGAATATAATGTTAGAATGGGAGATCCTGAAACGCAATCAGTGTTATCACTTATGGAAACAGATCTTTTAGAATTAATAGAAGCTTCTATAGATGAAAGATTAAATGAAATGGAAGTTAAGTGGAAAGATGAAGTTTGCTTAAATGTTGTAATGGCTTCAAGAGGATATCCAGCAACTTCAGAAACAGGTTATGAAATAAATATTTTAGATGATGTTAAAGATGATGTATTTATAGCAGGTGCAAAGATTGATGAAGATAAACTTATAACTAGTGGTGGAAGAGTTTTATCTGTTATCGGAAGAGGAAAAACTATAGAAGAAGCTAGAGAAAATGTTTATAAGAATATTGAAAAAGTTAACTTTGAAGGTGCATATTTTAGAAAAGATATTGGAAAAGCTAAGTAAATTACAAAATATAAAAAATATATATAAATTACAAGGAGTCTTTAGTTTTTAGCTAAAGGCTCTTATTAGCTATTAAAGTAATATTAATATATAGTTTTTAATTTTATATTTATGATATAATCATTTAAGGTATTTGGGTATTAAGTATTATTAGGAAAATAATACTTAAAAATTTTATAAGGGATGAAGGGTTCAAAAATGTTTGTAAAGTTTATAAAAAGGTCTTCTTGGTTAGTTGTAACACTAATAACAAGTATAATATTATTTTTAATGACTTTTTTAAGTATAAGGGATTTAATAAAGTCACATATACTATCAAATATGTCAGCACATGTATCAGTGATAATATATATAGCTTCAGCATTAATTATAGGATATTTGCTATATAGGATTAAAGATAAAAAGTATTTTTTACTAGCACTATTTATAGTAGCTTTAATTATAAGAATGGTATGGATTTTAAATATTAATAGTGAGCCAGTATCAGATTTCACTGAAATGTATAAGGGTGCTCAGAATATGTTGAATGGACAGACGGAAATTATAAAAAATAGTGATTATTTTAATACTTGGGTATACCAATTAGGATTTACATTTTTTCAATTTAATATAATTAAGTTATTTGGTGATTCTATTATTGTTTTAAAAATTACAAGTGCCATAATATCAGCATGTATTCCACTTGTAATTTATTTAATTTGTAAATCACTAAGAGATTCTAAGACTGCTAGAATACCTGCTTTAATATATTGTTTTTATATTACAAGTATAACTATGACTTCAGTTTTAACTAATCAGCATCTATCAACACTGTTAATTTATTTTGGTTTCTACATATTAATAAGTAAAGAAAAGAAGATTTTAAGTCTAATACTTTCAGGAATAATAATATCAATAGGAAATATTATAAGGCCAGAAGGAATAATTGTTATTATTGCAATAGTATTATTTTTACTGTTTAAGGATTTTGAAAATATAAAAACACCTAAGATATTTATGATTAATAATATAGGAAGACCTTTAATAATAGTAATTGTCTATTTCTTAACTAGTACTATGGTGTCTATAGGATTTAAAGAACTTGGATATACTGATTATTCATTGTCTAATAGAGAGCCTTATTGGAAATTTGTAGTTGGATTAAATCCAAACCATGGCGGACTTTGGAATTCAGAAGATGGAGATTTAGTAAATAGGTATCCATTAGGAGAAGAGAGAGATAATTACGAGAAGGAACTTATATTAGATAGACTTAAAGATAAAGACAGTATGCTTAACTTATTTAAACAAAAGTTTAGTTATATGTGGGCAAAGAATGATTGGGGAAGCATTGCTTTTTCATTAAATTATGAAGGGGCATCAGAAGAACTTGGAAACTCACTTTTAAAAATAGAAAAGATACAGTTTGTTGGAATAATTGTTTTGGCATTTTTATCAGTACTATTAAGCATAATAAGGAAGGTTAAGTTTAGTTATTACCATCTTTTTATGATACTTTTGATTGGATATATACTCGCACATTTAATAGTTGAAGTTCAGACAAGATATAGATATTTTATAATACCAACTATGGTTATATTATCTATAGAGATATTTTCATATATAGATATGAGATTAAAAAAGAAGCATCATTAAGATGTTTCTTTTTTATATTTTAATATTCTTATATATACAAATTTTAATAAAAGATGGAATGTATAAGAACTTTATTTATACAGAAAATATAAAAGAAGTTTTGGTTGTCTACAAAACTATAAACTTTAATTTTATAATAGCTAAGTTTAAATAAAGGAGGAATTTAAATATGAAAAATAAGCCAGATGATAGAAGAGACAACGTAGATAAAATACAATGTAACATAAGTGATACTATAAGAAATATTCATCGTGCTGAAGAAATGATTGAAAAGACAGATGATGAAAATACAAAAAGAGAATTAAGTGAAAAAAATGATAGAAGAGAACAAGCGCTTAAAGGTTTAAGAAAAGAAATTAAAGACGAAGCAATTAATGCAGAAATTAACTACAAATAAATTAATGATCTAGATTACATAAGTATATAAATAATATGGTTAAAAAATACTACCTATTATAGAATTTTATAATAGGTAGTATATATGATAAGATAAATTATTTAAAGTTTTTATAGTATTTAACTAAATCAGATTTCGATATAATTCCTTTATTTTGAGGAATCATAAGCTCGTCTACATCTTTGCCAATAAGCTTAGAATCTATTAAATATTCTTTATCTAATAAATTTTGAGCCCAATAGATTACCTTATCTACAGTAGGTGTATCCACTACACAAATCTCAGCAAAAGCTTTTATTATACATAATCCAAATTGAATATCTTCTATAAAGTATCTGGAGCTTAAATCAGGTATATAATTTTCAGAAGAAGCATTTGCCATTGGAGTTCTAATTCCTTTAAATCCAGGTGCAGTTCTAATTTCATTAGTTAATTCTTCAGGAACTGATATTTTATATCTTAATTTTATCTTTTCAAAATCATCTCTATTAAAATCATTAAATTCATTTAATGAATCTACTATTGTTTCTAATTCATCATCAAGTTTTAATAAAGTATCAGAAGCTAAATTTCCCCATTCTTCATAAAAGTACGGATTTCTGTCGTAAGTTACGCCAGATTTATAATCTTTAAAAAGTTCATAAAGCCTTGATGGATGCATAGTAGGGTTTGAAGGAGACAATGTTATTGATAAATAGTTGTCTAATGGATAACAATTAATGTCTATTAAATTAGTCATTGTCTTGCAAACACTATCTGAATACTTATGTGGTATTACGCTAAGTTTCATAAATTTATTTTTTTGTTTTAAGTGAACACATTCACCGTAAGATTCTAATCTTGTTATAGAAGGCACTCTTTGACTTCCAAAGAATATACACCCCTTTTCTAACAGCTCGTCTATAAAGAATTCTTTTCCACCAAATCCAGGTATAGCCCCTATTACAGTTCCTTGACTCACGTATTTACTTACTTCCTTTAGTGTCTTTTCCATCATGAAAGATGGGTGAGTTATTAAAATGTAGTCAGAATTACAAACAACTTCTTCTAAACTAGAAGTAATACAGTGCAATTTTACATCATGAGATAAATTTTTTTCTTCCTCAATTAAAACTAAAGTTTCTTTAAATGATTCAGGCTTGGATGTATGTATCCAAACTTTACAGTTTTCTTTTGTTGATGCATATGCAGCAAGATAAGTACCTATATTACCTGCACCTATTATTCCAATATTCATATTCTAATCCCCCTAGTCTTAAATTATAAATTTTATTAAGTATATGAAATTTTAATTAATACAGTTTGTTAACACAATATAAACTAAAAGTTTAAAAAAAATTAACAATATGATTAGATATTATATCATATTTACTTATAAATATTAAACTTTAGTATTTTAATATAATATTTTGTTTTAAGGAAAGACTATTATGAAAGAGAAGAATGAAAAAAGAATAAATAAGTATATATAATTAGTAAATAGTTAATATGAAACAGAAAGTTTAGAAATTTTAGTTGTTTTTATCTAAGTTTAAGATATTAGAAATTTATTTTAGCAATTTATAATAGGTTTTGAATTTATTTTAGTAATTTAATTACTTAAGTAAGTTAATTAGAGAAAGTAATAAAATAGAAAAAGTTTAAAAATTAAATTTAATAGTATACTGATTTTAAATATTATAATAAATTTTAACGTTTAAAATAGGAGGAATATATTATGAAAAAAGCGATGTTAGTATTAGTAATAGGATTAATTGGGTCATCATTATTAGTTGGTTGTGGTGGAGATAAAAAAGAAACAGCAAACAATCAAAATAATAATAGCCAAACAGAACAGGCAAAAGAAAATAATACTCCAGAATATAAGGAAGTATATAAGAGTGGTTTTTATGAAGTAGGTAAGGATCTACCAGCTGGTGAATATTTAATAATGAGAGATAAATTAAATAAGCAAGCAGAAACCTCAGTTGCAGTAACAAAAGATAGCAAAAAAGAAGATGAGATATTTGATGAAAGTATGATGGGAAATATTTATGTAATTTTACAAAACGGACAATATCTTGAAGTAAAGAATGGAGATATTTATCCAGTGGATAAAGCACCATCAAATACTCCAGAAGATAAAGTTTATAAAGATGGTATGTATAAGGTAGGAAAAGATATAAAAGCTGGAACATATGATGTTAAAGCTATAAAGCATAACGGATCTGATGATGGATCTATAGAAATTACTAAAGATAGCAGTCATAGCGATAAGAGTGTAATATCAAAGAAAGAATTTAAGGATACTGAAAAGGTAACATTAAAAGATGGTGAATATATAATATTAGATGATGCAGAAATTACTGTTAAATAATTTATTAAAATTTAAAAGCAGTTATCTATTATACTAGTATAATAGATAACTGCTTTTAAATTTTAATAAATTATTTAACAGTAATTTCTGCATCATCTAATATTATATATTCACCATCTTTTAATGTTACCTTTTCAGTATCCTTAAATTCTTTCTTTGATATTACACTCTTATCGCTATGACTGCTATCTTTAGTAATTTCTATAGATCCATCATCAGATCCGTTATGCTTTATAGCTTTAACATCATATGTTCCAGCTTTTATATCTTTTCCTACCTTATACATACCATCTTTATAAACTTTATCTTCTGGAGTATTTGATGGTGCTTTATCCACTGGATAAATATCTCCATTCTTTACTTCAAGATATTGTCCGTTTTGTAAAATTACATAAATATTTCCCATCATACTTTCATCAAATATCTCATCTTCTTTTTTGCTATCTTTTGTTACTGCAACTGAGGTTTCTGCTTGCTTATTTAATTTATCTCTCATTATTAAATATTCACCAGCTGGTAGATCCTTACCTACTTCATAAAAACCACTCTTATATACTTCCTTATATTCTGGAGTATTATTTTCTTTTGCCTGTTCTGTTTGGCTATTATTATTTTGATTGTTTGCTGTTTCTTTTTTATCTCCACCACAACCAACTAATAATGATGACCCAATTAATCCTATTACTAATACTAACATCGCTTTTTTCATAATATATTCCTCCTATTTTAAACGTTAAAATTTATTATAATATTTAAAATCAGTATACTATTAAATTTAATTTTTAAACTTTTTCTATTTTATTACTTTCTCTAATTAACTTACTTAAGTAATTAAATTACTAAAATAAATTCAAAACCTATTATAAATTGCTAAAATAAATTTCTAATATCTTAAACTTAGATAAAAACAACTAAAATTTCTAAACTTTCTGTTTCATATTAACTATTTACTAATTATATATACTTATTTATTCTTTTTTCATTCTTCTCTTTCATAATAGTCTTTCCTTAAAACAAAATATTATATTAAAATACTAAAGTTTAATATTTATAAGTAAATATGATATAATATCTAATCATATTGTTAATTTTTTTTAAACTTTTAGTTTATATTGTGTTAACAAACTGTATTAATTAAAATTTCATATACTTAATAAAATTTATAATTTAAGACTAGGGGGATTAGAATATGAATATTGGAATAATAGGTGCAGGTAATATAGGTACTTATCTTGCTGCATATGCATCAACAAAAGAAAACTGTAAAGTTTGGATACATACATCCAAGCCTGAATCATTTAAAGAAACTTTAGTTTTAATTGAGGAAGAAAAAAATTTATCTCATGATGTAAAATTGCACTGTATTACTTCTAGTTTAGAAGAAGTTGTTTGTAATTCTGACTACATTTTAATAACTCACCCATCTTTCATGATGGAAAAGACACTAAAGGAAGTAAGTAAATACGTGAGTCAAGGAACTGTAATAGGGGCTATACCTGGATTTGGTGGAAAAGAATTCTTTATAGACGAGCTGTTAGAAAAGGGGTGTATATTCTTTGGAAGTCAAAGAGTGCCTTCTATAACAAGATTAGAATCTTACGGTGAATGTGTTCACTTAAAACAAAAAAATAAATTTATGAAACTTAGCGTAATACCACATAAGTATTCAGATAGTGTTTGCAAGACAATGACTAATTTAATAGACATTAATTGTTATCCATTAGACAACTATTTATCAATAACATTGTCTCCTTCAAACCCTACTATGCATCCATCAAGGCTTTATGAACTTTTTAAAGATTATAAATCTGGCGTAACTTACGACAGAAATCCGTACTTTTATGAAGAATGGGGAAATTTAGCTTCTGATACTTTATTAAAACTTGATGATGAATTAGAAACAATAGTAGATTCATTAAATGAATTTAATGATTTTAATAGAGATGATTTTGAAAAGATAAAATTAAGATATAAAATATCAGTTCCTGAAGAATTAACTAATGAAATTAGAACTGCACCTGGATTTAAAGGAATTAGAACTCCAATGGCAAATGCTTCTTCTGAAAATTATATACCTGATTTAAGCTCCAGATACTTTATAGAAGATATTCAATTTGGATTATGTATAATAAAAGCTTTTGCTGAGATTTGTGTAGTGGATACACCTACTGTAGATAAGGTAATCTATTGGGCTCAAAATTTATTAGATAAAGAATATTTAATAGATTCTAAGCTTATTGGCAAAGATGTAGACGAGCTTATGATTCCTCAAAATAAAGGAATTATATCGAAATCTGATTTAGTTAAATACTATAAAAACTTTAAATAATTTATCTTATCATATATACTACCTATTATAAAATTCTATAATAGGTAGTATTTTTTAACCATATTATTTATATACTTATGTAATCTAGATCATTAATTTATTTGTAGTTAATTTCTGCATTAATTGCTTCGTCTTTAATTTCTTTTCTTAAACCTTTAAGCGCTTGTTCTCTTCTATCATTTTTTTCACTTAATTCTCTTTTTGTATTTTCATCATCTGTCTTTTCAATCATTTCTTCAGCACGATGAATATTTCTTATAGTATCACTTATGTTACATTGTATTTTATCTACGTTGTCTCTTCTATCATCTGGCTTATTTTTCATATTTAAATTCCTCCTTTATTTAAACTTAGCTATTATAAAATTAAAGTTTATAGTTTTGTAGACAACCAAAACTTCTTTTATATTTTCTGTATAAATAAAGTTCTTATACATTCCATCTTTTATTAAAATTTGTATATATAAGAATATTAAAATATAAAAAAGAAACATCTTAATGATGCTTCTTTTTTAATCTCATATCTATATATGAAAATATCTCTATAGATAATATAACCATAGTTGGTATTATAAAATATCTATATCTTGTCTGAACTTCAACTATTAAATGTGCGAGTATATATCCAATCAAAAGTATCATAAAAAGATGGTAATAACTAAACTTAACCTTCCTTATTATGCTTAATAGTACTGATAAAAATGCCAAAACAATTATTCCAACAAACTGTATCTTTTCTATTTTTAAAAGTGAGTTTCCAAGTTCTTCTGATGCCCCTTCATAATTTAATGAAAAAGCAATGCTTCCCCAATCATTCTTTGCCCACATATAACTAAACTTTTGTTTAAATAAGTTAAGCATACTGTCTTTATCTTTAAGTCTATCTAATATAAGTTCCTTCTCGTAATTATCTCTCTCTTCTCCTAATGGATACCTATTTACTAAATCTCCATCTTCTGAATTCCAAAGTCCGCCATGGTTTGGATTTAATCCAACTACAAATTTCCAATAAGGCTCTCTATTAGACAATGAATAATCAGTATATCCAAGTTCTTTAAATCCTATAGACACCATAGTACTAGTTAAGAAATAGACAATTACTATTATTAAAGGTCTTCCTATATTATTAATCATAAATATCTTAGGTGTTTTTATATTTTCAAAATCCTTAAACAGTAAAAATAATACTATTGCAATAATAACAATTATTCCTTCTGGCCTTATAATATTTCCTATTGATATTATTATTCCTGAAAGTATTAGACTTAAAATCTTCTTTTCTTTACTTATTAATATGTAGAAACCAAAATAAATTAACAGTGTTGATAGATGCTGATTAGTTAAAACTGAAGTCATAGTTATACTTGTAATATAAAAACAATATATTAAAGCAGGTATTCTAGCAGTCTTAGAATCTCTTAGTGATTTACAAATTAAATAAATTACAAGTGGAATACATGCTGATATTATGGCACTTGTAATTTTTAAAACAATAATAGAATCACCAAATAACTTAATTATATTAAATTGAAAAAATGTAAATCCTAATTGGTATACCCAAGTATTAAAATAATCACTATTTTTTATAATTTCCGTCTGTCCATTCAACATATTCTGAGCACCCTTATACATTTCAGTGAAATCTGATACTGGCTCACTATTAATATTTAAAATCCATACCATTCTTATAATTAAAGCTACTATAAATAGTGCTAGTAAAAAATACTTTTTATCTTTAATCCTATATAGCAAATATCCTATAATTAATGCTGAAGCTATATATATTATCACTGATACATGTGCTGACATATTTGATAGTATATGTGACTTTATTAAATCCCTTATACTTAAAAAAGTCATTAAAAATAATATTATACTTGTTATTAGTGTTACAACTAACCAAGAAGACCTTTTTATAAACTTTACAAACATTTTTGAACCCTTCATCCCTTATAAAATTTTTAAGTATTATTTTCCTAATAATACTTAATACCCAAATACCTTAAATGATTATATCATAAATATAAAATTAAAAACTATATATTAATATTACTTTAATAGCTAATAAGAGCCTTTAGCTAAAAACTAAAGACTCCTTGTAATTTATATATATTTTTTATATTTTGTAATTTACTTAGCTTTTCCAATATCTTTTCTAAAATATGCACCTTCAAAGTTAACTTTTTCAATATTCTTATAAACATTTTCTCTAGCTTCTTCTATAGTTTTTCCTCTTCCGATAACAGATAAAACTCTTCCACCACTAGTTATAAGTTTATCTTCATCAATCTTTGCACCTGCTATAAATACATCATCTTTAACATCATCTAAAATATTTATTTCATAACCTGTTTCTGAAGTTGCTGGATATCCTCTTGAAGCCATTACAACATTTAAGCAAACTTCATCTTTCCACTTAACTTCCATTTCATTTAATCTTTCATCTATAGAAGCTTCTATTAATTCTAAAAGATCTGTTTCCATAAGTGATAACACTGATTGCGTTTCAGGATCTCCCATTCTAACATTATATTCAAGTAATTTAGCTCCATCTTCTGTAATCATAATTCCAAAGAAAATAATTCCTTTAAAATCAAATCCTTCTTCTCTAATTCCAATTAAAGTCTTATCCATTATATTTACTCTAAAATCCTCTAAAACTTCTTCTGTGACATATGGGTTTGGACACACGACTCCCATTCCCCCTGTATTTGGCCCTTTGTTATCATCAAATATTTGCTTATGATCCTTTGCTGAAAGAAATGGTATTATAGTATGTCCATCTGTAATAGATAAAATTGACGCTTCAACACCCTTTAAGAATTCTTCAATTACGACTTTCTTACCTGCTCCCTTAAATATATCAGATACCATAAATAAATCTATAGTTTCTAATCCTTCTTCTAAAGATTCACATATTACAACACCTTTACCTGCTGCAAGTCCATCTGCTTTTATAACTACTGGATATTTACAAGTTTTAAGATATTCCTTAACTTTATTCTCTTCATAAAAAACTTCATACTCAGCAGTTTTAACGCCATATTTTTTCATGAAATCTTTAGAAAAGCTCTTACTTCCTTCAAGTTCTGCTCCATCTTTTGCTGGTCCAAATATTCTAAGTTCCTCTTCTTTAAATCTATTAACTATTCCTTTTATAAGTGGCTCTTCAGGTCCTACTATTGTTAAGTCTATATTATTCCCCTTTGCAAATTTTATTAATTCTTCAATATCAGTTATATTTATATTAGTGCACTTTTTTTCCTTTGCTGTTCCGCCATTTCCTGGTGCTACATATATTTTATTAACTCTTTTACTCTTAGCTAATTTCCACGCTAAAGCATGTTCTCTTCCACCTGATCCAATTAAAAGTATATCCATTTATCTCAAAACTCCTTTTAAAACTATTAAAACTTAAATATTAATATATAAATAACTAAAATTCCTATATTAAAGCAATAAGGAATATATCGAAGAGTGACTTTAAAGGCTGTATCCTTTAAGTTACAAGATATATTCCTTATGCTTTTATTTATACTATAAATATTCTAGTGCTTAAAATGTCTAAGTCCTGTAAATACCATAGCAATTCCGTGTTCATTACAAGCATCTATTGATTCTTGATCTCTCATTGATCCACCTGGTTGGATTATTGCTTTAATTCCAGCCTCTGCTGCCTTATCAACAACATCTCTAAATGGGAAGAAGGCATCTGATGCAAGTATTGTAGCTCCAGTCCCTCTCTTTAAAGCATCTTCTGTTGGCCATATTCTATTAACTTGACCTCCTCCAATTCCAAGTGCTACTCCATCATTTGCAACTACTATAGCATTTGATTTAACGTACTTTACTACTTTCATTCCAAATAATAAATCTTGCATTTCCTTTTCTGTTGGAACTTTCTCTGTTACAACTTTTATCTCATCAATTAGCTTTTTATCTTCTTCTTGAACTAATATTCCACCATCTACTGTAACCATATATTTGTCGTCCTTAGGCGCATTATGACATTTAAGAACTCTTAAATTCTTCTTAGTCTTTAATACTTCTAGTGCATCCTCATCATAATCTGGTGCTGCAATTACTTCTAAGAATATCTTAACCATTTCCTCTGCTGTTTTCTTATCAACTTTTCTATTGAATGCAACAATTCCACCAAATATTGAAGTCGGATCTACCTCATAAGCTTTCATATATGCTTCATAAGCATCTTTGCCTGATGCAACTCCACATGGTGTATTATGCTTTAATGCACAACAAACTGGTTCTTCAAATTCATTTACACATTTCCATGCAATATCCATATCCTTAAAGTTGTTATATGATAATTCTTTACCATTTAATACATCAAAAGTATTCATCGCCCCATCTACCATAGTTGATTCATAGAAAGCTGCACTTTGATGTGAGTTTTCTCCATATCTTAATCCTTGTTTCTTTCTGTATGAAACTGAAAGATATTCTGGATATTCTTCATCATCTAATAGGAAGTTTGAAATTGCAGCATCGTAAGCACTCATTAAATTAAATACTTTACCAGCTAATTTCTTTCTAAACTTAGTTGATACCTCTCCTGACTCTTCGATTTCATTCATTACATTTTTATAATCATTTTTATCTGATATAACTACAACATCATTAAAGTTCTTAGCTGCAGCTCTAAGCATTGTTGGTCCACCAATATCAATGAATTCTACCTTTTCATCAAAACTTAAATCTTCACGAACCTTTTGGAAGAATGGATATAAATTAACTACAACATAATCAATTGTATTAATTTCTCTTGAATTTAATGTATTCATATGTTCAGTGTTATCTCTAATAGCAAGTATACCTGCATGGATAATTGGATGAAGAGTCTTAACTCTTCCATCTAATATCTCTGGAAAATTTGTTACTTCATTTACTTCAATTACAGGCACACCATTTTCTTTTAAATGTCTATATGTTCCCCCTGTTGATATAATTTCAACGTCTCTATCATTTAAGAATTTTGCAAATTCTAATACTCCCTCTTTATCAAATACACTAATTAAAGCTCTCTTTTTCATGAAAAGGTCCTCCCTATTTTAAAATATTTACTCTACCACTTTTAATCTCTATTTTTCCTTCGCTTATATACTTAATAGCTAATGGAAGTAGTTTATGTTCTTTTACCAATACTCTTTTTTGAAGTTCTTCTGGAGTATCTTCAAAATGTACTGGAACTGCTTCTTGAAGGATTATCTCTCCCCCATCTACCTCATCATTTACAAAATGAACAGTACATCCTGATACCTTTACTCCCTTATTAATTGCTGCTTTATGGACATTAAGTCCATACATCTTATCACCACAAAAAGATGGAATTAAAGATGGATGAATATTTATAATTCTGTCTTTATATTCCTTTAAAAGCTCCCCATCTAATATAGATAAATATCCAGCAAGGACAATTAGATCAATTTCTCTTTCTCTTGCAAGTTCTAATATCTTATCTGATGTACCTTGTCCATACTCTTTTCTTGATATAACAAAAGTATCTATATTATTCTTTTTCCCTCTCTCGAGTGCATATATCCCTTCTTTGCTTCCTACAATCATGTCTATTTTGCAATCTAAAAAACCATTTTCTATATTATCTATTATTGATTGCAAGTTACTTCCACTTCCAGATGCAAGGACTGCTATTTTAAACAAACGCCCTCACCTCCTGAGATAACACTTCCTATTTCATAAGCAGCTTCTCCCATTTCTAATAAATCTCTAAGTATACTATCTACATCTTTTTCATTTACACATAGTATAAACCCTATTCCCATGTTGAAAGTGTTGTACATATGATCTTTATCTACTCCAAGTTCAATCATCTTTTCAAATATTTCTGGTAATGGATAGCTATCTTTATTTATAACAGCAGTTAATCCATCTTTACTAAACATTCTTGGAACATTCTCAATAAATCCTCCACCAGTTATATGAGACATACCCTTTATCTCATATTTTTCTATTAATTTTAAAACTGGTTTAACATATATCTTTGTAGGTACAAGTAATGTTTCCCATAATGGTTTACCTAAAAATTCTTCATCTAAATCTTTGAATAATTTTCTAACTAAAGAATATCCATTTGAATGAATTCCTGATGACTTAATTCCAATTAACTTATCCCCTGGTTTTATATTTTTCCCATTTATAATCTTATCTTTATCAACTATTCCTACTGCAAATCCTGCTACATCGTAATCTCCATCTTTATAAAACCCTGGCATTTCAGCTGTTTCTCCACCAATTAGAGAACAGTCTGATTGAATACATCCATCTGATACACCCTTTACTAAATCTGATGAAACTTCTGCTTCAAGCTTTCCACATGCTATATAGTCTAAGAAAAATAATGGCTTAGCACCATGACATAAAATATCATTTACACACATTGCAACACAATCAATACCAACTGTATCGTACTTTCTCTTTTTGCATGCAATATCAATTTTAGTACCAACTCCATCTGTACCTGAAACTAAAACTGGTTTTTCATATCCTGATGGAAGCTCTACCATTCCTGCAAAGGAACCAAGTCCATTTAAAACATATTCACCCATAGTTTTCTTTGCATACTCTTGTATAAGCTTAACTGATCTATATCCTTCTTCAATATTTACTCCACTATCTTTGTAAGTTATCATATCTTAAATCCTACCTTTCAAGATTATCATCTAATGCTTCCATTGGTGCTGATACTGGATATATTCCATTAAAGCACCCAACACAGAAATTACGTCTTCCACTACAGCTTGCATATACACCTTCAAGACTTAAATATCCTAAGGAATCACAGCCTATTGTTTCTCTTATTTCTTCTACACTCTTATTTGCACCAATTAATTCACTTCTATATGGTGTATCTATCCCAAAATAGCATGGATACTTAACTATAGGTGATGCAACCAAGAAGTGTACTTCTAAAGCTCCAGCTCTTCTTAATGAGTCAATTAAATGTTTTGAAGTTGTTCCTCTAACGATTGAATCATCTATTAATATTACTCTTTTGCCCTTTACATTAATCTTTAATGGATTAAGCTTAACTGCAACTGCTCTTTCTCTCATTTCTTGAGAAGGAGTTATAAATGTTCTTGCTATATATCTATTTTTAACAAATCCAATATCATAAGGTATTCCAGAAGCTTTAGCATATCCCATAGCTGCTGGTATTCCAGAGTCTGGTACTGCAACTACTAAATCTGCATCTATTGGATACTCTTTAAATAGTTCTTCTCCTTGTTTAACTCTTGTAGTATGAACATCTAATCCATCTATAGTAGAGTCTGGTCTTGCAAAGTATATATACTCAAAGGAACAAGTTTGACATGATGTATTTTCTGAATATCTATAGCTCTTAATACCATTTTCATCTATAACAACTATTTCACCTGCTGCAACATCTCTTACAAATTCTGCTCCAACTGCATCTAGTGCACAGCTTTCAGATGCTAATACATATCCTTCTTCATATCTACCAAGACATAATGGTCTTATTCCATTTGGATCCCTTACCCCAATAAGTTTATCTTTTGTCATAATTACCATAGCGAAAGATCCTCTAACTGCTGATATAGCATCAATTACTGCTCTCTCAATACCCCTTTTTGATCCTCTTGCTATAAGACTAGTTATAACTTCTGAATCTACTGATGTATGGAATACATGTCCACCATCTTCTAATAGTTCTCTTATAACATCCCCATTTACTAAGTTTCCATTATGAGCTGTTGCTATAGGGCCAAGTTTTGTACTACTTAAAAGCGGTTGTGAATTCTCAATTGTCTTAGATCCCGCAGTAGAATATCTAACATGACCAATTGAAATATTTCCATTTGCATTTCTTAGTCTTTCTAAATCTTCTTTATTAAAAGCTTCTGTTATAATTCCAAGTCCTTTATGTGCTTTTATTTCTTCTCCATTAGCTACTGCAATTCCAGTACTTTCTTGTCCTCTATGTTGAAGTGCATATAGTCCATAGTATGTTACAGATGCAACATCCATTGGTCTACTTGAATAAACTCCAAAAACACCACATTCATCTTTAAACTTATCATTTTGTGGATCCATAATATCAAAATTATGCGGATTAATCATAAGCCACTACCTCTCTTTTTTTAAATTACTTTTTACCCTTTAATTCTCTTTAATATCTCTTGATATGCTTCTTCTACATTTCCCATATCTCTTCTAAATCTATCTTTATCTAGCTTTTCTCCAGTTGTAGCATCCCAAAATCTGCAAGTATCTGGTGATATTTCATCAGCTAATAAAACTTCCCCATTCTCATCTCTTCCAAATTCTATTTTAAAATCTATTAGATTTATATTTTGCTTCTTAAAGAACTCTTTTAATAAATCATTTATTTTAGCTGTCATTTCATAAATTTTATTAAGCTCTTCAAAAGTTGTAGCTCCAATTCCTACTGCATGATAATCATTTATAAGTGGATCACCTAGTTCATCATCTTTATATGATAATTCAAATACTGTAGTCTTAAGCTCAAAACCTTCTTCAAGTCCAAGTCTCTTTGCCATACTTCCTGCTGCTACATTTCTAACTATTACTTCAAGAGGAACTATCTCTACCTTCTTGCATAATTGATCTCTATCATTTAACTTCTTTATAAAGTGAGTCTTTATTCCAGCCTCATTTAACATTTCAAAAATATTAGATGTTATTGCATTATTTAAAACTCCCTTATTATCTATTGAAGCTTTCTTTTCTCCATTAAATGCTGTTGCATCATCTTTGTAATGAACTATAACCTCATTTTCCTTATCAGTTCTAAATATTTGTTTTGCTTTTCCTTCATATAACATTTCTAATTTATTAGTCATTATAATTCCACTCCTTCAGCATTTTCTTCTATAAATCTTTTTTTCATTCTACTTCTAAAGTTAATTAAATCTTTTTTAATCTCTGGATATTTTAATGAAAGCATTTGAACTGCTAACATTCCTGCATTATAACTATTATTTATTCCAACTGTTGCAACTGGTATTGATTTTGGCATTTGAACTATTGAAAGTAATGCATCCATTCCTTCAACTGCTGCTTTTACTGGAACACCTATAACCGGCATTGTTGTATGGCTTGCAATTACTCCTGGAAGATGCGCTGCAAGTCCCGCTCCTGCAATGATAACTTCGCATCCTTCATCTTCTATAGTCTTTAAAGTTTCCATAAGTTTTTCTGGTACTCTATGTGCTGATAATACAAATGCTTTATATTCAATGTTGAACTCTTTTAAAGCATTTGCGGCTCCCTTCATAACATCTGTATCAGATTTGCTTCCAAAAAATATTGCTACTTTCATTTAAAAACACTCCTTATTTAAAATAATTTACTCCTGATTTAAATATCTTCTGATCAAAGTTTCCTACTATATTTTTATAAAGATTTTCTCCAATTCTTTCGCTGTGAGCCATCTTACCAAGTATTCTTCCATCTCTACTTGTAATTCCTTCGATTCCTAGTAATGAACCATTTGGATTATATGGCATATCCATTGTTGCTTCACCATTTAGGTCAACATATTGTGTAGCTATTTGTCCATTTTCTTTAAGTTCATTTAATAGACTATCTGGCACAACGAATCTTCCTTCACCATGTGATATTGGAACTGTATGAATTTCTCCAAGTTCTACTTCACTAAACCAAGGTGACTTCTTTGAAACAACCTTTGTATTTATCATACTTGACATGTGTCTATTTATATCATTGTAAGTTAGTGTTGCCATATCTTCTTCTATATCTCTAATTTCTCCATATGGAAGTAACCCTAATTTCACAAGTGCTTGGAAGCCATTGCATATTCCAAGAATTAATCCATCTCTATTGTTTAAAAGATCCATAACACTTTCTTTTATTTTTTCATTTCTAAATATTGTTGCTATGAATTTAGCTGATCCATCTGGCTCATCTCCTGCTGAGAAACCACCTGGAAGCATTATTATTTGTGACCTATCAATTTCTCTTTTTAAATTATCTATTGATTCTAAAAGAGCTTCTTTATTTAAGTTTCTTAAAAGAACTTCTGAAACTTCAGCACCCTCATTTCTAAATGCTCTTGCACAATCATACTCACAGTTTGTTCCTGGGAATACTGGAATTACAACTCTAGGTTTTGCTACTTTAATCTTTGATGATGTAGCTCCTATCTCTTCTTTTAAATCTACTTCTATCCTTTTATTAATTTCCTTTGTCTTTGATTTAAATACTGGCTCTAACTTTTCTTCATAAGCCTTTTCTAAATCTTCTATATTAAAATCTAAGTCATATTGATTACATATAACATGTGAACTTCCTAAAGTTTTACCTATAACTTTATACCTTGTTCCTTCAAATTCTTTTTCTATATTTATATCCTCTGGTACTTCTAAAATTAAGCTTCCATAGTTAAATCCAAATAGCTCTTCTTCTGAAAGGTTATTTATTGAAGCTCCTATTCTATTTCCCAGTGTCATCTTTGTAATACCTTCTGCTACGCCTCCAAATTTAATTGAATAAGCTGATATTACTTTCTCTTCTGAGATAAGATCATATAGTCTTTCTAAATTTCTCTTAAACCCTTCCATTTCTATTGTTCCATCTTCTAACTTTCTTGGTGCTAAAAGTATTAAAGTTGAATTTGTTTTCTTAAATTCTGGTGATATAATCTTACTTGCTTTTTCTACTACCACTGCAAATGATACTAAACTTGGTGGTACATCTATATCTCCAAAGCTTCCTGACATTGAATCTTTACCTCCAATTGCAGGAATTCCAAGATCTATTTGAGCTTTATATGCTCCAAGTAATGCACTAAATGGCTTACCCCATCTCTCTTCGTCGCATCCAAGCTTTTCAAAATATTCTTGAAGAGTTAATCTTATCTTTCTATAATCCCCACCCATAGCAGCTATTTTAGTAACTGATTCTATAACTGAGTAAAATGCCATGTGGAATGGACTCCATGTTCCAAGGTATGGATTAAATCCATATGCCATAAGTGAAGCATCCTTGCTTTCACCATTTAATACTGGTATCTTAGCTGCCATTCCTTCTGCTGGGGTCTTTTGATATTTTCCTCCAAGAGGCATAAGCACTGTATTACTTCCTATAGTTGAATCAAATCTTTCTATTAATCCTTGTTTCCCTGAAACATTTAACTCCTTTAAGGTATTTATCCATTTTTCTTTTACATCACACTCTTTAACTTCATATGGATATTCAGTTGGAGCTTTAACTTTAATATTTGTAGTTTGAGTTGCTCCATTTGTATCTAAGAAACTTCTCTTTATATCAACTATTAATTTATCTCTCCATTTCATTTGTAATCTTTCATTAGATGTAACTTCTGCAACTACTACAGCCTCTAAGTTTTCTTCCTCTGAAAGCTTTATAAACTTTTCTGCATTTTCCTTAGTTACAACTACAGCCATTCTTTCTTGTGATTCTGATACTGCAAGTTCAGTTCCATCTAAGCCATCATATTTCTTTAAAACTTTATCTAAATCTATACTAAGCCCTCTACATAACTCTCCAATTGCTACAGATACTCCACCTGCTCCAAAATCATTACATCGCTTTATCATTGTAGAAACTTCTTTGTTTCTAAATAATCTTTGTATCTTTCTTTCAACTACTGGATTACCCTTTTGAACTTCTGCTCCACAATTCTCTATTGAATCTTCAGTGTGCTCTTTAGATGAACCTGTTGCTCCTCCAACTCCATCTCTTCCAGTTCTACCACCAAGTAAAATTACTAAGTCACCTTCACTTGGTTCTTCTCTTACTACATTTTCTTTTGGTGCTGCTGCAATAACTGCTCCAATTTCCATTCTCTTTGCTACATAATTTGGATGATATACTTCATCAACTTGTCCAGTCGCTAGTCCTATTTGATTTCCATATGAACTATATCCATGTGCAGCTCCAAGTGTTATTGTTCTTTGAGGAAGTTTTCCCTTTAAAGTTTCCTCTATTTTTACTGTTGGATCAGACGCTCCTGTTACTCTCATTGCTTGGTATACATAAGTTCTTCCAGAAAGCGGATCTCTTATAGCACCACCTAAGCATGTTGCTGCTCCTCCAAATGGTTCAATTTCTGTTGGATGGTTATGAGTTTCATTTTTGAACATTAAAAGATATTCTTCTATTCCCTTATCAGTTTCTAAATTAACTTTTATTGAACATGCATTTATTTCATCTGAAAGATCTAAATCATTAAGCATTCCTTTAAGCTTCATTTCTTTCATAGTTATAACTGCTATATCCATAAGGCTTATCTTTCTAGTTGTATCTTCTCCGTATACAAAATCTCTTGATTTTATATATGCTTCATAAGCTTTCTTTATTGGATTTGTGTATTTATTTTCTTCAATTTGGATTTCTTTTATAGATGTTTCGAATGTAGTATGTCTACAGTGATCTGACCAGTAAGTATCTATTACTTTTATTTCTGTTATGCTTGGATCACGATTTTCTTCTTTAAAGTAATCTCTTATCATTTCTAAATCTTCTAGACTCATTGCAAGTCCTTGCCTCTTATGAAATTCTTCTAATTCTTCTTTTTCTTTATTTATAAATCCGTTTAATATTTCTACATCCTTTGGTACATTGAATTCTTTAGATAATTCATTTGAGTATATATCTACTTCTCTTGAATCTACAGGATTGATATAGTAGTTTTTTATTTTATCTACTACTTCTTTAGACAGGTTACCTTTTAAGATAATAACCTTTGATGATTTTACTTCTACTCTATTTTCAGCTGTCAACAGCATTATACATTCCTCAGCTGAATCTGCTCTTTGATCGTATTGCCCTGGTAAATATTCAACTCCAAAAGCAATTTCATCATCTTCTATGTTAATTTTGTCTTCATGTACATTATCCACTGGTGGTTCTCTAAAAATTGTATGTAATGCTTGCTTATAATAATTTTCTTCAAGTTCCCCTATTATATATTTATTTAAAACTCTTACTCTTTCTAGATTCTCAATTCCTAAATTCTCTCTAAAGTCATTTAATAAAAGCTTTCCTTCTACATTAAATCCTTCTTTTTTCTCAACGAAAATTGTTCTATTATTAACCATTTCTTCCCCTCCACCAATTCTAAAACACGAATATTATTACTTATTTTCTAACATTTGTTTTGGTAATTTTAGAATAGCACCACCGCCACTCCATGTCAACATTATTATTCTATTTTTTATTATCATTCGTATATATACGAATTATATTCTGTAACACTAACTATTTATTACGTATTATTGATTATTTTTAACATTTTATTGAAAAGTAGGTTTTTTATCTTTTTCCATTTTTCTATCTATAAGTAACTCAATAAACTTATAAATATTCAGTACAATATAAGTCTAATCCTTCCCTATAGAATTTATTGAAAATAATAAACCTTCCCAAAGTTGCTTTTAAATAAAAAAAAAGCTGGTGATTTACACCAGCAACTTCAAACCTACGTAACCCTTCTTTTCTCTGAAAGGTCTTTATTATTATAATCAAATTTCAAAATATTTATGCCAAAACTTATAATTTACATATTTTATTATATTCGTATCTTATTTGTTATAGTTAATTAAATATATCGCTTATTAAATTCTTAATCCAATTAATAAATCCGCCACTTTCCTCTTGCTTTTCTTCTTGATTATTTTCTGGCTCTTGAACTTTTATTTCATTTGTCTTCATAATAAACTTTACAGTTCCATCCATCTTATTGTCTTTGCCTGTAAATGTATCATAATCCTTTGACATTTTTACAACTTCATCTTTAACTTGTACTAAATCATCAACTTTTTCTGTAGCCTCTTTACCATTATCATTTAATTTCTCTATTCCCTCTTTATTGAATTCTTCCATTCCTTTATTTAGTTTAGTACTTCCTTCTGCAAGCTTATTTATCCCTTCTTCTAATTCAGGTAAGCTACTTATTAATTCTCTTGCTCTTTGAACATTATTTTTTTCTAGTGAACCTTTAGTTATTCTTAAAATATCTTCACTATCTTTTAAGTCTTGTTGCATTAAAATTAACTTTTCCCCTAATGCTTTAATTTCTTTAACATTTAAACTTCCATTTCCTTTTGAAAGAACCTCTTGAATATCATCTATTGTACTTTGTGAATTTTTTAAAGCACTAGAAAACTTATTAATCTTTTGTAGTAATTCTGGATTTCCTTTTATACTATCCATCATTTTATTTATTGAGTCTATATTGCTTTTATTTGCTTCTATATCTGCTGCTATATCATTTAAATTTGACTTCAATCCTTCTATAGCTTTTAAATCATTAGAGTTTAAATTTAATATTCCATCTTTGAGGCCTTTTATTAATTTTTGATTGCTATCACTTCTATAATTTGAATAGAACTTAGATATTACTCCTCTAGAATTAGAATTTGATAATACATTATCAGTTGCACTTATTATAGGTTCTAATCCTTGAAGTTCTTTAATATTGCCAATAATATCTTTCATACGTTCTCCATATCCAGCTATCTTTTTAGCATCTAAATTCATTTGATTTTGAGTAAAATCATTTGTTGTAAGATTGTTTATAACAGCTTTTAGGCTCGCTCCTTTTTCACCATATACTGCATCAATATATTTATTTGCTTTAGCCTTTGCCTCCTCTAGTGATATCTTATTTTGCTGCATATCACCTGCAATCATAGCCTTTAATATCAAGTAACTTGAACCGTAAGTTTTCATATCTTTAGTCATTATATTCATATTATTTATATTTTCATTACTTAAAAGATTCTGAGTTTTCTTAAGCTTAGAATCTATACCAAGTAAGAAATTATTTGTTTTTTGATCTAACGTCCCACCTGGTGATGAGCTAATTGCACCTGATAAAACATTCTCTATAGGTGACGCAGCATTTTTTGCCTCCTTGGCTCCCTTTATCAAACTTTGCCCATTTATTAAATTTTGACCACTTAATAGTGATACCATTCCATTTAACTTCTTTAAAGTTTCAGGATTTATATTTTCATAACCTTCTTTTAATTTCAATGTATCTTGTAATAATTTATTAAAGTTGTTATCATTTGAAAGACCTTTAAATGTGTTGACTGATGACTCTATTAATTCCTTATTTTCTAATATGCCTTCTCCATCTTTTATTAAAGTATTAATTTTATTTATATTCTCATCTGTAACCAAAGCTAATACTTCCCTAAAATTATCTGTATTTATATTTTTCGCAAAATAAGCATCATCAATTAATTTATTTGCCTTTTCTATTTGCTTATCTGATTTTATTATTCCTAACGCTTCTTTTAAGCTATTATCATTTAATGCACCCTTACCTTCATCTAATTTCTTTTTTGCAGTAAGTATTCCTTCATTTAAAGCCCCTGTTCCTTTAAGAAGCTCATCTGAAGCATCATTTAATTTATTTAGCGAACTCTTTATTTCATCTAGTGAATCTGCTTTTTCTAAACTACTTAAATCAGGTACTTCTGTTGTTGCAGTTATCATTATAGGACCAAGTTCAAACTTATCTGTGTAACCTTCTATAACAAGCCTATCTTCAAGATTTATATCTAAATCTTTTGTTTCTATATCTAGACTATCTCTTAATCCCGGGAATGCAGCAAATGCTATAACGTTATTATTACCTTCTGAAATCATAGTCCCTTCATTTATTGTTACATCTTTAAATTTATCAACTGGAAGTGTAACAACAGTAGCTGTTGTAAGTGGCGTATATATTTTTCTATTTTTACCCTTAATATTTACATCTTTAAAACTATTATTTTTAAGCTCTATTTCTATTTTTATTTTACCTGATTTGCCTGCAAGTTCATTTTCTTTAATTTTCTCATCATTTAAGTAGTAATTTATATTCACATCGAGAGGAAGCTTTTTGTCCGTATCCCCCTTATAATAAAGATCACTATCATCTATTTTCCACTTTAATTTATTTCCGTCTTGAACTGGCTTCTCATCACCTTTTATATTTTCTATATTTTTAAGATTAGATTCATCTTCTATATCTACATTTCCTTCATCTGTGTGTATCCAATTAGTTACTGTCTGTTTTTCTACCTTCCCACTAGAATCTAGATTTACATAGACACTTTCATCTTTTTTAATCTCTGCTGCTCCTGCAACTGTACTTGCTCCCATTGATCCTATTATAACTAAGGCTATTACCTTTTTAGACATTGCTTTATACATAATATTTCTCCCCCTTACCTCTCTTATCCTTAACCTTCTCTCCATTTAATTGACGTTTTATTTATTAATCCTTCAGAGACTAATAAAAATGATGGAAGTATTAAAAGTATTACTGCCATACTGATGAGTGCTCCTCTAGAAATTAAGAAACAAAGACTTCTAATTAAAGCCATATCTGAAACCATAGCTACTGCAGCAGTTGCTCCAAAGAATGTAAGTCCTGATGTAACTATAGATTTAGCTGATCCCTTCACTGCAATTAGTATTGCTTCTTGCTTTGTATGCCCTTTTCTAAGCTCTTCTCTAAATCTAGATGTCATTAATATTGCATAATCAACAGTAGCTCCAAGCTGAATAGTACCAATTACTATACTTGCTACAAAAGGTATCTCATTTCCTGTATAATAAGGAATTCCCATATTTATAAATATTGCAAATTCTATTGCTGCAACTAATAATATAGGTACTGATATTGACCTAAATACTATTAAGATTATTAAGAATATAGCTATTATTGAATACACTGATACCATTTTAAAATCTCTATCAGAAGTTGTTATTAAGTCTTTTGTAAGAGGACCTTCCCCTGCAACTAATGCATTTTCATCATATCCTTTTACTATACTTATAATCTCATCAATTTGCTGATTTTCTTCGTCTTTAGCAGCCTTATACTCTGAATTTGCAAGTATAAGATTATATCCACCCTTTTTAAATATTTCTCTTATATCTTTTGGTATGAACTCTTCCGGAATAGCTGGACCTATTAATTTATCATAAGAAATTACAGATGTAATTCCTTCTATATCCTCTATTTTATTTGTCATTTCTTTTATCTTATAAGGCTTAACATTATCATTTACCAAAATAAAATGTGTTGTCATCATATTAAACTTATCTTTTAGTTTGTTTGTTGCAACTATAGATGGCATATCCTTAGGTAATGTTTCATCTAAGTTATAATAGACTTTAGCATTTCTAGAGCCAAATATAGCAGGTACTAAAAGAACTAAAAATATACCTATAAAAACTTTATAATGAGTAGTTACAGTCTTTGATAACTTATCAAAATTTGGAATTATAGTCCTATGTTTATATCTATGAATCAATTTATCAAATGTTAGTATTAGAGCCGGAAGCACTGTTACAGAACAAATAACACCTAGCACAACTCCCTTTGCCATAACCATACCAATGTCTTTCCCAAGTGTTAAATCCATAGCACATAGCGCTAAAAATCCTGCAATTGTCGTTAAAGAAGAACCTGAAATAGATAGCATTGTTGTAGATATAGCTTCTGACATAGCATCTTTTTTATCTTCAAACCTTGTAAGCTCCTCCTCATATCTATGCATTAAGAATATAGAGTAATCCATAGTAACTCCTAGCTGTAATACAGCGGCCAAAGCTTTTGTTATATAGGATATTTCGCCAAATATAATGTTTGTCCCAAGATTAAACAATATTCCAATACCTATAGAAACTAAAAATATTATAGGTACAAACGTAGACTCCATAGAAATTAATAAAACTATTAAAGAAATAATTACTGCTAATATCACATAAAATGGAGTTTCTTTGTCTGCTAAATCCTTTGTATCTTTAAGTATTGCAGACATTCCACTTAAGAAACATTGTTTATTTGTCATAGATTTTATTTCACCAATTGCATTTAATGTACTTTCTGATGCAGATGAATTATTATACTTAATAATTACCATAGTCGCATCTCCGTTAAACAATTGATTTTTCACAGCATCTGGAAGCATATCCTTAGGTGCAGAAATATCTAATGCATCGTCTACCCAAATAGCATTTTCTACACCTTTAATATTTTTAATTTTGTCTTTAAGTTCCACAACATCTTTATCTTTCATCCCCTCTATTATAAGCATTGATGTTGCGGCATCTGAATAGACATCATCTAGAACCTTTTGCCCTTTAGTAGAATCCAAATCCTGTGGTAAGTAGCTTAAAATATCATAATTAATTCTTGTATTTATAATTCCAAAAATAGCTGGAATTATTAATATGGCAGTTAATATTAATACTATTTTAGTATGATTAGAGATCCACTTACCAAACTTATTCACTTATCATCACCCCTTTATATGACTAATGGTCATTTATTATTATACCAATATATGTATTAAAATCAAATATTTTACCACATTCTTTACAAATAGTTTAAAATTCACTTTTCAATAAATGTAACCGTATATATTTTTCAATAATAATTTTTAAGCTTTGAATTCTAAATAATTCTTAATATCTGAAATTAATAATTAAAAATTTTTATTACCTAATACTTTCATTAACCATTTATATAGATATATTTTCCTCTTATGTATTACCTACAGAATTATTAATACTATTTTCTTTCTATTCATAAATACTGTTTTAAACATTAAACTTATTGTATAATAGCTTTATAACAATTTTTAAAGGAGTGTTTTTTATTGTTTGGTTACGTAACTCCTCTAAAACCCGAACTAAAAATCAGAGAATATAATCAATTTAAGAGCTATTACTGTGGGGTTTGCTTTGCTATAAAAGAGCTATATGGTAATCTTCCAAGAATGACATTAAATTATGATATGACATTTTTAGCATTGCTTTTAGATGGACTAATTAAAGAAGGTTTAAATATTGAGCTAAAAAGATGTATGGCTCACCCTGCAAAAAAGAAACCTGTATTATTAGATAACACAGCTATAAATTATGCAGCTAGTATGAATGTATCTCTTGTTTACTATAAGTTATTAGATGACGTTAATGATGATAATTCATTAAAGAGTAAATTCTCATTAATGTTTATGAAACCCTATCATAAGAGTTTCCCATCTTCTATAGTTGAGATAAATTCAGTAATTGAAGAGAATCTAAAAGAGCTTACAAGACTTGAAAATACTAAAGACTTTAAGTATATAGATGAGATATGTGATCCTTTTAGTATTATAGTTGGTGTTATATTAGAGAAATTCCCTTATGAATTTAAAGATGATTCTAAAGAACTTAGATCAGAACTTTATCGTTTTGGTTACTCTCTTGGAAAATGGATATATCTAATGGATGCTTTAGATGATTTAGAAGAAGATATGAAGGATACTAAATTTAATCCTATTAATTTCTTATATAATAAGGCTAACTTACCTTATGAAGAATTCTTAGAAGGAATTAAACAAAGGCTAGAATTCAGTATATTTAGCTGTGCATCTACATGCAAAGAAATTCTTGATAAACTTCCGCTTAATAGAAATAAAGAAATTTTAGAAAATATCATCAATCTTGGAATGATGGATAAATACATAAATACTACGAATAAATGTAAGTGTAAAAAGAAAGGCAGTGAATTATAAAATGAACCCATATGAAGTACTTGGCGTAAAAGAAGGCGCATCTCAAGAAGAAATCAAAAGTGCATATAGAAAGCTTGTTAAGCAATATCATCCTGATCAATATGGTGATAATCCACTTAAGGATTTAGCTCAAGAAAAACTTGCTGAAATAAATCAAGCTTATGATATGCTAACAAAAGGAAAAACCAATTCAAATAACAATACTGGATATAATAGTGGAGCTAATAATAGTTATAATAATTCAAATACTAGTGATGCTTATGCATTCCAAGAAATTAGAAGACTTATTCAAACTAGAAATATAGGCGCTGCTGAGACTAAATTAAATTCTATTTCTAATAGAAATGCAGAATGGAACTTTTTAATGGGTATATGTCATGTTCAAAAAGGTTGGTTTGATTCAGGACTTCAACATCTTCAAACAGCTGTTAACATGGATCCAAACAACTTTGAATATAGACAGGCGTTAAACCAAATAAATTCAAGAGCAAATAATTATGGAAATCCATATAGAACTTCTGGTGCAGGTGGTGCCAATGCATGCAGCTGCTGTTTAGACCTTTGGTGTTTAGATAGTCTTTGCGAATGTTTTGGTGGCGATTTAATCGGCTGCTGCTAATAAATATTGGGAGATTGTGATTTATGAATAATTTAAAAACTAAAGATATAACCCTAGGTGGAATATTAATTACATTAACTGTTATTACTTTATATATTAATTTGATTATACCAATAAATACCTTTGCTATACTTACAATTTCATCATGTTATGTGCCTATTGCAATTATGAGAAGTAATATTAAATTAGGTATATTTGTATATATAGCATCTTCTATTATAGGATTTTTAATTATTCCTCTAGATATAATGATTCCTTTTATTTTATATTTTGGAATCTTTGGTTTAGTTAAATTCTATATTGAAAAGCTTAAGAATATTCCTTTAGAGATACTATTAAAATTAGTATTTTCTAACATAATGTTATTCATAGGATACTTTATATTTATTTCTTTTGTTGGACCTATCCCTGCACTTCCATTATGGATGTTATTAATTGTAGCACAAGTTGCATTTATCATTTTTGATTATGCATTAACGCTAATAATAACATTTTATATATCAAAATTTAATAAAAGATAATAATAGCGATGCTTTAATTATATTATTTCCCTTATAAAGATTACTATTAGAATCACAAAAAGACTATGTGTAAATTAGGATTTACACATAGTCTTTTATAATAATTTATATAATTGCTTTTCTAAAAGTACACCTTCTTTTGTAGGATAATCATATTCCATACTATATTTTATGCATTCTTTAACAAATTCTGCTGATTTATTAATTCCATCTAATAAATTATTTCCTTTTAAAATTTCAGTTGAAAGTACTGCAGTAAAGATATCTCCTGTCCCCGGATATGATTTAGATAATTTTTCATGACATAAAATTCTTATATTTTCACCATCACAAACAGCTACCCCTATTCCAATATTATTACATGGTACAGAAGTTATAACTATATTTTTTGCTCCAATTTTTCTTAAGTCATAAATTACATCTTTTATATTTTCCTCATTAAAATTATCTATATCAGAAGCATCTCTTCCTGTTAGGTATAATGCTTCAGTAAAATTCGGTGTAATTATATCACTAAGCTTTAAAAGTTCTCTCATATACTCTACATATTCTTCTGTAAATCCATTATAAAGCTTGCCATTATCCCCAAATATAGTATCTAATACAACTATTCCTTCTCTATTTTCCTTTAGATAGCCTATAGTTTCTTGTATCTTATCTACTCCCCCTAAATATCCTATAAGGGTTAAATCAAAGTTTATTCCATTATCTCTTATACAATCCGTTGCTTCTTTTATAAAATTTTGACTATCAAGTCTAGCAATTGGATTAAATCCACCTGTATGAGTTGATAATATAATGGATGGTATAGGACATGCCTCAACACCCCTAATACTCATTACAGGAATAATATTTGTAAGTGATGCTTTCCCTACGCTACATAAACTATGTATTATAAGAGCTCTTTTTATGGGCTTTTTCAAAATTTTTCTCTCCATTTCTTATCTTATATATTAGTTAATTCTTTCAATAAATCCTCTTGTTGCTGCTTTTACAGCCATTGATAAAGGAACTGCTATAACTATACCAATTACAGTTGTTGTAATTGAAGTTAAAAGGGATGTTACAGCACCTTCCCATCCTTTAAAGATTACCCAATTTACAATAAAATATCCAACTAATGATACTAACCCACCTAATATAAATCCTATTATATTTTGAATTGTACTTCTACCTTCTTTTCCATTCATAAATGCAACCTTCCCAGCTACATACCCTGTTGCTCCTTTAATTATAAAGGTTGGAATTACCCACAATACAAAAGCTGGAGTTAAGGCATCCATAAGAGCACTTCCTATAGCAGCTGGAATAACAGCCTTCTCTCCTATTAATACTGCAACTATAAATATTACTGTTGTTCCTAAGTGAATCATTGAAACTCCTCCACCTATTGGAATTTCGATGTGTATATAAGTTCCTAAAAAAACTAATGCTGAAAGCATCGCTATCATAACAAGCATATTTGTACTCATTTTTTTCATTACATTTCCCTCCAAAACACTAAATTATATTCTTTAATTATGGTATTATTAGCTACTACACTTGTCAAATGTATCGGTATATTATTTACAATATAAAGAAAGATTATTTTTAAATTATAAAAATCAAAAAAGGCTATCTTCAATATTGAAGATAGCCAAAATTTCATTCTATTCCATTAATTTCGTAATTTTTTTACTGCATAGTAATAATACTACTCCTAATGCTATACATACAGCTGATATTGAACCGAATATTTCCATAGGTCCAAGTGCTTCCATTCTTGATGCAACAACACCTGCTAATAGATTAGCTATTCCTGATGCTGCAAGCCACATACCCATTAATAATGATGCATATTTAATAGGTGCAAGTTTTGATACCATTGATAATCCTATTGGTGATAAACATAATTCTCCAACTGTGTTACAGAAGTATGTTAATACTACCCACCACATGCTAGCCTTAGCTACTGGATTTTCTGCTCCTCCAATTGATATACATGCTCCTACCATAAATAAGAATCCAATACCTAGGATAATCATACCCATTGCCATTTTAACTGGCACTGGTAAATCTCCTTTTTTTCTATTTGCTAATCTAAACCATAGTTTAGCTAAGATTGGTGAAAGAAGAAGTACAAATACTGGATTAACTGATTGGAACCATGCAACTGGAATTGTCATTCCAAAGAACTCTCTATTAGTTAACTTTTGAGTAAACATTGTTAATGAACTTCCTGCTTGTTCAAATCCTGTCCAGAAGAAAATAACAAAGAATGCTAATATGAATATAGAAGCTACTCTTCTCTTTTCTTGCTTAGTTAAAGGTTCATGACTAACTTGCTTTTGTTCTTTTGTTCTTTCCTTTGGTGCTTCACCTACATGTGCTAAATACTTAGGTGAGAATATCATAAATATTATTTGTCCAAGTATCATTCCTATAGCAGCTGCTAAGAAACCATATTTAAATCCATATTCTATAATTGCTCCATTTGCTGTCTTTGCAAAGATGTCTTCTGCTAATAACCCACATATTAAAGGTGCTATTAATGATCCTACATTTATACCCATATAGAATATTGTAAATGCTGAATCCTTACGCTTATCCTCTTTATCATAAAGTTGACCAACTACTGTTGATATATTTGGTTTAAAGAACCCATTACCTATTATTAATAATGCTAGTCCTATGTAAAGTCCTATTCTGCTGCTATCTATAAATAACATAAAGTTACCTATTGCCATTATAGATGCACCGATTATTATTGATTTCTTTTGACCTAAGAAATTATCTGCAATCCATCCTCCAATTATTGGAGTAAAATATGTAAAACCTGTATATACCGCGTATATAAGCGCTCCTGAACTTACACTAAATCCTAAACCACCTTGCACAAAGCTTACTGTTAAATAAAGCATTAAAAGTGATCTTAATCCGTAGTAACTAAATCTCTCCCACATTTCTGTTAAAAATAATAGATATAGACCTGGTGGGTGCTTTAATCTACTCTTGTTAACAGATGTATTTGATGTTGTCATAGTAAATTCCCCTTTTCATTTGTTATGTCATTTAGTGAATTTTGCAATTTAAATCCTGCAAAAATTCTTTAAAATATCTTTTGCTTATGTAAAGACTATAACATTTTATGAAAGTGAATTCAAGTCATTTATAGATTTTTTTTAATCTAATTAATATTTTGATAAAATTTATTTATTAAAATCATTATTTAATTATCAATTTATCAAAAAACTATTACTTTTTTATTCATTTTTTATTAATTTGCAAATATTTTTAATGTATTCCCTTATGA